>DASSNL010000164.1:0-56244 GCA_035688075.1 Gemmatimonadaceae bacterium | reverse complement strand
GAACGTGCTAGTCTCACAGGTATCGACCAAGCAGGCTCCCGAGGCGATCGGGCCTTATTCGCAGGCTGTCAGGGCGGGCGGGTTCCTCTTCACGGCCGGGCAGATCGCCCTCGATCCCGCGAATGGACGAATCGTGGATGGCGGAGTCGTGGAGCAGACCGAGCGCGTGATGCAGAATCTCAGCGCCGTGCTGCAGGCCGCTGGTCTCGACTGGAGCAAGGTCGTGAAGACCACGGTGTTTCTCACCGATCTTGGCGACTTCCCGGTTTTCAACGAAGTGTACGGGCGTCATCTCGGCTCGGCACGCCCGGCGCGGTCCACGGTCCAGGTCTCGGCGCTGCCCCGCAACGCCCTGGTAGAGATCGAGCTGGTCGCCACGCTGGAGGGCTGAGCTCACGGCTCGTCCGGAGGTGCTGGAATGAGCACGTCTAATACACGCGAAGAGCTCTTTCGCCTGACCGCGTTCGCACGCTGCGCTGGTTGAGCGTCCAAGATGGGTCCGGGTGACCTGTCTCGGGCGCTCGCATCGCTGCCGCGGCAGACGGATGCACGACTCCTCGTCGGAAGCGAGAGCTTCGATGACGCGGGGATCTTCGTGCTGTCCGACGATCTGGCGCTCGTGCAGACGGTGGATTTCTTCGCGCCAATTGTAGACGACCCGTACGACTTCGGCCGGATCGCGGCCGCCAACGCACTCTCGGACGTGTACGCGATGGGCGGCGAGCCGCTGACAGCTCTGAACATCGTGGGCTTCCCCACGTCCAGGCTTCCGCTGGAGATCCTCGGCGAGATCCTCCGCGGCGGCCACGATACCGTGCTAGCCGCCGGTGCAGTAATGGCGGGCGGGCACACGGTGGTAGACGAGGAGCTCAAGTACGGCCTGTCCGTTACCGGTCGCGCCGATCCCCGCAGGCTCCTCACCAACACGGCCGCGCGCGCCGGGGACCGACTCGTCCTCACCAAGCCCCTGGGGAGCGGGCTCCTGACCACGGCGGCGCGGAGCGGAGAGCTGGATGCAGACGCTCACCGCGCGATGGTCGACTGGATGGCGCGTCTCAACGACGCCGCGAGTCGCGCGGCGCTGGCCGTCGGCGCGCGCTGCGCGACGGATATCACCGGCTTCGGGCTCCTCGGGCATGCTTCGCACATCGCGCGCGGGAGCGCGGTCACGCTCGCGATCGATACCTCGAAGATTCCGCTCCTCCCGGGTGCGCGAGCCGCGGCGGAGCGCGGCGTGAGCACCGGCGGAGGCGGGCGCAATGCGGAGTACCTGGAGGCGCGGGTGGAGTGGGGCGAGACCGACCGCACGATGCGCGCGATCCTGGTGGATCCGCAGACTTCGGGCGGTCTTCTCGTCGCGGTCCCCGAGCCGGCGCTGGACGATTACCTTTCGCGGATTGCGGACGCGGTCGAGATCGGTGCCGTCGTCGCGCGCGAACAGGTGGACATCGTTCTTTTATGATCTCTGGGGGCGGATGGGGCCTGGTGGCTTCCGCGGTCTTCAAAACCGTTGCGACCTGACCACGTCGGGTTGGGTGGGTTCGATTCCCACACGTTCCCGCCATCGTGCGAGGCGCGTGTGAGTCGGTCCACGAGCACGGTCATCGCGCTGCTCGCACTCGCGGCGGTTATCGTGGCGTTTGCGCCCGTGCGAGCGCGCGCGCAGGTAGCCGACAGCGCGCGGGTGGGCCCGACTCGCAGCACGGCTGGTACCGCCGACACTACGCAGCGCACGAGTCTCACCGGCCCGCCGATCTCCCCCAAGCGCGCTCTGTTGCAGTCGCTGCTGATTCCGGGGTGGGGGCAGGCATCGCTCGACCGCAACACAGCGGGCGGGCTCTTCGTGGCGCTCGAAGTCACTTCGATCGCCATGCTGGTGCAGTCGAAGAAGCAGCTTTCGATAGCGCGCGAGGCGGCGAGAGACAGCGTTCTCGATCCCGGCACCGGTACGTACGTGGCCAACCCGCTCGCCGCGCGTATCCGCCCGCGCAAGCGCGCCGTAGAGGACTGGACCGCGCTCCTCATCTTCTCGCACCTCATTGCCGCAGCCGACGCGTTCGTGGCCGCGCACCTCTGGGACGTCCCGATCCAGGTGCAGGGACACGAGGGCACGCGAAGCGCGAGCATATCCACCAGCATCCCCTTCTGAAGCATCGATGGCCGAGTCGCCAAAGTCGGGACTCCCTGCCGCGGCAGCCGCGGTACCGGAGCTCCCCGCCACGCCGCAGATACCCGAGGTAGCGCCGAAGACGCTCCCGGAGTCGGTGAACGCGCCCGAGACCGCGCCGATCGGGATCTTCGATTCCGGGCTCGGCGGTCTCACCGTGGCGCACGAGATAATGACCCGTCTCCCCGGCGAGAGCATCATCTACTTCGGTGACACCGCGCGCGTTCCGTACGGCCCCAAGAGCCCTGACACCGTGGCCCGTTACAGCCGCGAGATAACGGCGTGGCTCATCGAGGAAGGCGTGAAGGTGGTGGTCGTCGCCTGCAACACGGCTACCGCGCACGCGCTCGACGCACTGCAGGCCGATTTCGCCATCCCGGTCATCGGCGTGGTGCAGCCGGGCGCGCGCGCCGCCGCCCGCGTGAGCGACTCTGGGAAGATCGGCGTGATCGGGACCGCGGGAACCATCGCATCCGGCGCCTACGAGCGCGCAATCCATGCGGCGCGGGAAGATGCCACGATCATGGCGACCGCCTGCCCGCTCTTCGTGCCGCTGGTGGAGGAAGGGTGGCTCGACGACGATGCCACGCGCCTCGTCGCGCACCGCTATCTCGATCCTCTCCGCGCGGCCGCCGTGGACACGCTGGTCCTCGGCTGCACCCACTACCCGCTCCTCAAGCCGCTCATCTCGCAGACCATGGGCGCGCGCGTGCGGTTGATCGACAGCGCGGAAGAGACGGCGGCGGAAACGTGCCGCGTCCTCGCCGAAATGGGATTATCCGCCGATCCCGCCAGCAAGCCGACGCACAGATTCGTGGCGTCCGACGCGCCCGATCACTTCCTACGACAGGGGCAGCGCTTTCTCGGCGAAACGATCGAGCGAGTCGAGAAGCTCACCCTCGGTTGACGGTGCGCCGGCACTTGGCGCATGCCAGCGCCGCAGCTCTATCCGTTCCGGCGTGACCACCAGGTAGCAGCGCGAGTCGAGCCATGCACCCGGGTTGGCGTACACGCCGCCGCCCGGTGCGCGCTCGAGTGCGGCGACGTGCGAGTGGCCGAACACCACGAGCTCCAGCCTGGGATCCCGAGAGAGAATTCCCCGTGCGATGGCGCGAAGTCCGGCGCCGCCGTCGCGCGCGCGGTGAACGCGGCTCGCATCGGAGCTCCCCGACGCAAGCTTGCTCGCCCAATCGGGGTGGAGCCAGCGAAAGGCTCGGATGGCCAGCCGGTTTCGCAGCACCGATCTGAGGCGGCGGTAGGCGCGGTCTTCCAGCGGCCGCAGTCCATCTCCATGCTCCACGTGCGCGCGCCAGCCACCGACGGATGTGTCGAGCATGCCGAGCTGGTAATCGATCCCCACGTCGTTCGCGAGGATCTCTCCGCCCCAGCAGTCGTGGTTGCCGCCGATCATGAGCACGGGAAGTCCCTCATCTCGGAGCTCGGCGAGCGCTCCGAGCACACGTACGTGCCCGCGCGGCATCACGTGACGCCACTCGAACCAGAAATCGAAGAGATCGCCGTTCACCAGGAGCGATCCGGCGCGGCCGCGCAAGTGATGGAGGAACGACGCGAGAGCACGATCGTCGTCGATGTCTCCCGCGCCGAGGTGCGCATCGGAGAATATGTAGCAGGGCGCTGCCAGCATGCGGGGATTCTAGCGCGCGACGGGCTTCTTTACAAACCCGTGCCGTCCGGTCAACTTCGCATCTCATGCCACATACGACATCGCTCGAGCTTCGTGTACGCTACGCCGAAACCGACAAGATGGGAGTGGTCTACCACTCGCATTATCTCGTCTGGTGCGAGCTCGGTCGAACGGACCACATCCGCGAAGGTGGGATGAGCTATCGCGAGATGGAGGAGGCGGGGATCATGCTCGCCGTCGCGGAGGCGAGCATCCGCTACCGTGCGCCCGCGCGCTACGACGATCTCGTCCGAGTGGAGACCACGCTCACCGACGTCTCGTCACGCGCCGTGACCTTCGACTACGTGATCTCGAGCTCGGAGACGGGCGAGCGTCTCGCTACCGCACGCACGCTGCTCGTCGCGCTCGACTCCTCGCACCGCGTGGTGAAGCTGCCGCCCGAGGTCCGCGCGCGACTCGAGGCGAGCGCCGGGGCTACCGCCTGATTCGCGCCGCGCGCGACGGCGGAAGCTACGCCGGGGAGCCGCGGCGCTGCGCCGGGTCGTCTCCGTTCACGGCGATCCTGACCGCGGGTCGTGGGTAACATCCACCTGTCATGATCAGACTGCGATCCGTCGCGGCGCTGCCGATCGCCGCGCTTCTCATCAGTGCGGCGGCGTGCGCGCCCAAGGCTCGGCCGATGGTCGGCACCATCGCGCCGGCGAATATCCCGGGTACCAGGCTCCCGCCGGTGCACCGCAAGATCGTCTTCCTCTGGAACTATGCCGACCCCGATTTCCGCGCGAAGGGCGACGGCGCGGCACGCATAGCGCCACCCGACAGTGTGCGGCTGGACCTCTTCGTTGGGGGCGGCTACGGGAGCGGCAGCGCCGTGCTAGTTGGAGACCGGCTCGCGGCACGAGGGGACGAGCGAATCCGCTCCTACCTCCCGCCGGTGCCCTTTCTCTGGGCGGCGCTGGGGCGGCTGGCCGTCCCGCCGGCTCCCGACACAGCCGCGCGCGTTGACGGCGACACGCTCAGGGTGGAGATTGGAAGTGATCCAGCCTGGCGTGCCACCTTCGCCGCGGACGAGCTCCGCCGGATCGAGCTGATCGAGGGCGGCCGCATCCAGCAATGGGTTACGCGCGATTCCGCCGGGCACGTACACTACGAGCATGAACGCGCGCGACGCACGCTGGACCTCACCGTAACGCGCGTGGATACCGTCTCAGCTTTCGATGCCGCGATCTGGCGCTAGACTCCTCGTCATCCTTGTTCCGATTCTGCTCGCTGTCGGGTGCGTATACGGCTTCGCCGGCGGCGGGCTCCCGCCCAACATCCGGACGGTGGCCGTCCTCCCCTTCGAGAACCAGACATCGCTCGCTCCGCTTCAGCACGATCTCTACGAGCGGATGCGCCGCGAAGTCGAGGGGCGGCTGGGCCTGCGCGAGGCTTCCGAGAAGCGTGCCGACGCCGTGGTGCGAGGACGCATCGTGAGCTACGAGCCGGACATCCCGGTCGCCTACAGCTCCGACCCTTCGCGCGCCAGCACGGCGCAGCGCAAGGTGCAGATCACCGTGGATGTCGAGATCATCGAGCAGGCCACCGGCAAAGCACTCTGGTCGCAGAAGGGACTCATGCGCGATGCCACTTATAACGAGGGCTCCGAGGACGACGGTCGCGGCGATGCCATCGAGAAGATCGTCGAGGATGTGATAGCGGGAGCGCAGTCGCAGTGGTGACGACCGAGCGGCGGGGAGCGTCGACGCTCGGCTGTCTCTTCACGCTGCTGATCCTCGTCACGATCGGCTACTTCGGTGTCAACATCGGCAAGGTGTACTACCGGCACTATGCCTTCCAGGATGCGATGAAGCAGGAGGCGCGCTTCGCATCGCACCGCACCGACGAGCAGATCACCTCTCACCTTCAGGCGCTCGCGGACTCGCTGGGGCTGCCAGCTGGTGCCAAGCGCGTCCACATCCGCCGCGCCGACCGGATGATCTTCATCTGGTCGGACTATTTCGAGACGCTCGAGCTTCCCGGCATCGCGAAGGACGTGGAGCTCTCGGCGCACGTGGAGCGCGCGTTCTGACTCCGCGCTCGCCAGCCGAAAAGGTCATGAAGCTCGCCGACGCCGTTCGCTGGCGCGAGGCGCGCCCGGGAAAGGTGGTCTTCACCAACGGGGTGTTCGATCTCCTCCACCCGGGTCATGTGGACGTCCTCCGCGCCGCGCGCTCGCACGGCGACGCGCTCATCGTGGGTGTGAACAGCGACGCCTCGGTTCGCCGCCTCAAGGGCGAAAGCCGCCCAGTGAGAACGGAGAGCGACCGCGCCTACGTGCTCGCCGCTCTGGAGGCGGTGGACGCCGTGGTGATTTTCCCGGAGGACACGCCGCTCGAGCTGATACGCGCGCTCCACCCCGACGTGCTCGTGAAGGGCGGCGACTATACACCCGACACCGTGGTCGGGAGAAGCGAGGTGGAGTCGCGCGGCGGGAGAGTCGTGATCGTTCCTCTCACCGCTGGACATTCCACCACCTCCATCATCGAGAGACTCCGTGCAGCACAATGAAGTAGTATCGCGCACCGGCCGCGCCAACGATGCGTTGAGGGCAGTGACCCTCGAGCGGGGCGCCGCTCCCAACGCCGAGGGCTCCTGTCTCATCACCTGCGGCTCCACGCGCGTCCTCTGCGCCGCTTCCGCGGAGGCGGGCGTTCCCTCGTGGCGCAAGGGACGCGGCGAGGGGTGGCTCACCGCCGAATACGCGATGCTTCCCCGCGCGACCACCACTCGCACGCCGCGCGAGCGCGGCCAGGTGGGCGGTCGCACGCAGGAGATCCAGCGTCTCATCGGGCGCAGCCTGCGCGCCATGCTCGACGACTTCGCCTTCGGCGAGTACACCGTGCGCGTCGACTGCGACGTGCTCCAGGCGGACGGCGGGACGCGTACGGCCGCGATCACCGGTGCATGCATCGCCGTGGTGGATGCCTTCGACTGGCTCGTGGCCAGGGGCGCAATGACGACGTCGCCGGTGCGGCGCCGCGTTGCCGCCGTGAGCGTGGGAATCGTAGATGGCGAGCCGCGTCTGGATCTCGACTATCCGGAGGATGTTCGAGCGGGTGTCGACATGAACGTCGTGATGACGAGCGATGGCCGCTTCGTGGAGGTGCAGGGGACGGGCGAGCACACCACCTTCGATCGCGGCACCCTCGACCGTCTCCTCGACCTGGCCGCGAACGGAATCGAGAACCTTCTCGCGATGCAGGCGGGAGTACTGGCCCGATGAGTAGCGACGCGCCCGCGCGAGCGGTGGTTCTCGCGACGCGTAGCCGCGGCAAGTTGCGCGAGCTCCGTCCGATCTTCGCCGCGGCCGGAATCGAGGTGCTGGATCTGGACGATGCGGGGATGCCGGAGGATCCGGCAGTGGAGGATTCGCTCGAGTGCTACGAAACCTTCGAGGAGAACGCGCTCGCCAAGGCGCGTCACTTCTTCGAGCGCTCGGGTGGCGTTCGACCGGTCGTGGCCGATGACTCGGGGCTCGAGGTATTCGCGCTCGGTGGGCAGCCCGGCGTTCACAGCAAGCGGTGGAGCGCGCGCCCCGGTCTCTCCGGTCTGGCGCTCGATGCGGCCAACAACGAGAAGCTTCTCGCCGAGCTGGAGAAGGTGGAGCGCGAGGGGAGCGCCGATGCGCGAGCGCACGGTCGTCGAGGGCGCTACGTGTGTGTGGCAGCGTACGTGGACGGCGAGCGCGAGCAGCTATTTCGCGGCGAGTGCGTGGGGCACATCCTGCGCTCCCCGCGCGGCGCGGGCGGCTTCGGCTACGATCCGCTCTTCGAGCTGGAGGGGACCGACCACACCTTTGCCGAGATCGATCGAGCAGCGAAGGAGCGCGTCAGCCACCGCGGGCGGGCGTTCGCACAACTCGTAAACGCGTTGCGGGAGTGCAGTTGACCTCGTGGCCCGCTCCAGGTATTTTCGTAGACTGTGCGGGGCGTAGCGTAGCCTGGTATCGCGCCTGCTTTGGGAGCAGGAGGTCACCGGTTCAAATCCGGTCGCCCCGACCTGGCAGGTCGATCCCGCGGCAGCATCGTGAGGAGAGAGGGACGTTGTGCTTCCGGGTACGGGCTCGCGACTGAAGAAGCGCCAGTAGCTCAGTTGGATAGAGCAACAGCCTTCTAAGCTGTGGGTCGGAGGTTCGAGTCCTCCCTGGCGCGCTACTGGTCATCGTTCGTAACCTCTGTAATTGCAATGGTTTGAGTAGGGCGCTCTTCGGGGGCGCTCTTCTCGTTTTCGGGGTTGGTGGCGGTAGGGTGACGATAGCCTTCAGACCCTTCGGCAGAGCTTCGGGCAGCCCACTCTGCCGCGCGACCCCACTCGTCCCACCTGCGGCGGGACTCCCCGGCATCGCAGAGCGCGGTGATCGCCAAGCACACCCGACATCCGGTGTTGTACTTGTGCGAGTCCTCGTCGTGGTCGTAGTTGTCGCGAATGTCCCGCAGTGTCTCGGCGTATCGCTTCACGCGATCCTCGGCTACGGCGAGCTGCTGGCGGAGAGAGAGGATCATGTCTGCCGCTTCACGCGCTGTCAGGCGATCGGCCGTTTGCCCCGTCACGACAAGCACGGGGCAGCCCTCGGCCGCCGCCACCCATACGCCAACGATCTCCCGCCCGTGTATCAGGCAGTCGTTGGCCGTGTACATCGCGCCGGTGGTTGTTGAGTGCGTGCCGCAGATGCAGCCCTCCGGCCGTCCGCCATCCTCGCGAGTCGCGGCGGGACTCTCGGACAGCGGCCCGCCGGGCCGATAGAGCACGTAGCATTCATCACAGATCTTGCCCAGCGACGCCTCCTTCGGGGTCAGCGTCTTTCCGCAGTCGCACTTCGTCTGCTCACTCATCGCTCACCTCGCCAGTGTCTATTGCCGTTGCTCCGTTCCTTCGCTTATCCACCGCATCGAACGCCGCTCGCACTTCCTCGTCACGTTCGAGGATGTAGCGGTTCGCCATGCGGATGTCCGTGTCGCCGATCGACCGCATCGCGAGCACGGCGTTACCCGTCGCGGCGTGAACGTCGCCAGCGAGTAGCCGCCTCAGTCCATGCGGCCCGCGACCCTTGATGTACTTGACGCGCGCACGCTTCTCGGCCGTCCGTAGGCACTTGATGAGCGCGTCGGGGCTGTAGCTGCCGTCACGCTTCGAGAGGCTGTTGCCGCCCATCAGTACCCACGGACCGGTATAGCCCAGCCGCTCCCGGTGGAACTTGGCCGTAGCCAGCGCCTCTCTCGTCTGGCTTCGCATGGGCTGCGTCCACTCGCGGCCCATCTTGTCGTAGCGGGCGCGCCAGGTGATGAGGTTCCCATCCCAATCGATGTCGGCCCACTGGAGATGGACGGCCGCGTTCTCTCTGACACCCTGCCAGCCGCACAGTGAGAGCCCAACGTAGGCGCGCCATGTGCGGCCGTCGGCAGGATCGTAGGTCGCCATGATCGCGCGGAACTCGGCGTCCGAGTACTCCGGTACGGGCTTCGGCCGCTTGTCCTTCGCCACCTTGTAGCGGTAGTCCCCGATGGGATTACTCGGCAGGTGCCCGCGCATCCGGCCCCACCGATAGACCTGCTTGATGGTGGTGATCGCCTTCCCGATGAGCGTCACCGACAGCCCGCGCTTCGTGAGCGCCACGCGGAACTCGTCCACCATGTCGAGCGTCGTCCGCTCGGCTTCGAACTCTCTTCCCCACATGCGCTCCCAGTAGCGCCAGTGTTCCGAGTAGAGCCGCTGCGTGGCGGGGCGTAGGTGCTCGAACTCGGCGCGGGCGTACCGCTCGAAGAGCGTGCGGAGCGTGGCGCGGTCCGGAGCTGCGGGAAGTGTGCGCGCCTCGCTGAACATCTTGGCCCACGCCTTCGCTTCCGCCTTCCCCGCGCCGGTGGCGGGCCACTCCTTGACGCGCCGCCGCTTCGCACCCTTCGGTCCCTCGTACCACTCGGCGCGCACCGTCGCCTCATCGTGGAGGATGACGCGCACGCGCGAGCCCTTGGGGCCGTAGGACGCAAGCACCTTGGCCGTCTCGCTCACGCGCTCATCCTCCGCGCCATCTCACGCGCATCCTCACGTGCCGCGCTCAGGTTGGCACGCTGCGGGACGATGATCTGCCGATAGTAGTACTTCCCGCCCTCTTTCTTCGCGTTGCCCTCGGCCGCCCACGTCGGATACTGATTGCGGAACCAGCGGCGCTGGTGCGCGCTCCGGAGCATGGCGTCATCCTCTTCGAGCCAGGTGATGTAATCCTCGGCCGCCGTCTTGATCCGGTCGGTGATTGCATCCATCACGTCGGCTACGCGCGTGTCGTGGTGCTTGCGTAGCACCTGCGCTTCCTCGCGAAGATCGCTCAACACTTGCTCCAACGTTTCAGCCATGATCTCCTCGTGTCGTGTATCAGGCGGGGCCTCGGGAGTCGAACCCGAGCCGTAGGGCGAAGCACGTAATTGGGCGGCCTACTCCGCACCCCGCGTTAGCTGCTAGTCCATCTGGAACGGCGGCTGCTGCTCATCCTCGGGGAACAACGACTCCCCGTTGACCGCACTCGCGCGGTTCGCCAGCACGACGCCGATCACTTCCACGAGATCGGCGTACTTCCCCTTCTCCCGGCACCACGCGGCGGCGCCTTCGAGATCCTTCGTTTCGAGATCGCCGAGCCGCTTGCCCTTGCTGCGCCCCATCGGCATCAGCACATCCTCCGCCATCATCTCCTCGCCGTCCGTGGTGACGTTGGCGGGACGATCGCCGCTCGGCAGTGCCGGTGTATCAGGCGAGCCGTAATCCTCGGGCGCCGGGAGTGCCGGCGCTTCCGTTGGCGCCTCCAGCTCGATCGCCTCGTCCTCCCGCACGGCTGCCAGCGCCTTCGCCATGCGCCGATCCTGCACACTCAGCTTGGCGAGCTGGCGGATGACCGTCTTGACCATGTACCAGAGCGGGCACGTGCCGCTCTTGTATTTCTTGCTGTACTTCTGCCGGATGTACTCGATCGTGCCTTCCGTGCTGGCGTCGCCGAGATGCATGTAGAGCCACTTCGAACGACCGAACGGGAGATAGAACACGGTGTACGCGCCGATCGGCTTGCCGCGCGTCTTCGTGTCGCCCCACGGCTTATGCCATAGCGTGCCGCTTGGCCCGTATGAGACCTCGAACTCGTCCTTCTCGAACACGACGCGCGCGTCCACGTCGCGCACCGCGCCGCTCGCGATGATGAGTTGGATGAGGCCCCGGTAGTGGATGAGATGCTGAAGGTGCTTCTCCCACCTGTCAGGCTCGTTACGTCTGGAGACCTTGTTGTTGAACGCAACGAGGTGCACCGTCTCGCCGATCGTGAGCCCAGTAGCGAGCGCGTTCCGCACGGCGGTCACGATGCTCAGCGGCGTGCACTCCAGTATCTCCGGGCTGTTCTTCGCCTGGAGCATGACTGTCGCGACTAGCTCGCGGTAGCTTACGTCGTCGGGTAGCGACGGCTCGATTAGCGCCATTGCCTGCGGCAGCGTAAGAAGCTCGCTGATCCCACCGCCGTTGAGCTTCGCGGGTAGCGGCGCGTCGCTGATCTCCCCGCGCACCGCCACCGCTGTCGATGTACCCATCACGCCACCTCCGCGTGCTCAATGATTTCCATGACGTGCCCCCGCTCCGGCGTCCACGTCCACCGGATGCGGCCCTCACGCGACAGCTTCGCGATCCTCTCGTGCTCCTCCACCGTGCCCCATGTGTGGCGGCACACGTCGCAGAGCCCGTCCGGGCCTATGCCCCGGTCCGCGCAGATCGCGCAGCGCGTGCTCGGCGCCGACATGCGGGCTTGCCGCGCTTCCTCTCCCCACACCGCCTCGCACTTCCCGCAGAGCACGGAGCCCTCGATAGCGTCGCGGTAGTGGCAGTGGGAGCAAGTGCCCATGTGCCAGTTCTTCGCGATCTCCTTCACGCCGTCCACCGCGGCCAGCAGTTGCCCGTCTCGTGGATCGCCCTGTTGCTCGCGCGGGCATACCGCGCGCGACCTTTCGCGCGCCTGCACGCTACGCACACTCGCGCTCCTCTCGGGTCGATTGCCGTGTTGTCCGGAGTGAACTCGTGACCGCGCTTGCAGTGGGTCTTTGTCGTGTTCGTGTTCCGCGCGCGTCCTTTCACCTTCTTGTCGTGCGCGTTTTCCGCATTGGTGCCCAGCCATAGATGCGCCGGGTTAACGCATGAAGGGTTGTCGCAGCTATGGCAGACGCTGAGCCCCTTACGGATCGGCCCATAGTGCATCTCGTATGAAATGCGATGCGTCTTTCGGGTGCGCGCCCGTCCGTGCGAATGCCAACAAAACGTGCCGTAGCCCTTAGGATCGCGAGATCCCGTCCATATCCAGCAACCCGCCGACTTCTTCACCTTAGCCCAGAACCGCGACTCGTCCGACGTGAAGATCCGGAGATTGGCGCGCGTGTTGTTTAGCCGATTGCCATCTATGTGCCATACTTGCGTACCGGCCGGCGCCCCGAGGATTTCGCGGTGCATATAGATCGGCTTGCGCGGTCCATATCGACGCGTCCGCGGAGACATGCGCTTCGCGAAGCCCTCTTTGCTAAGATGCCACTTGTACTGTGAGACGCAGGCGTAGTCGTTTGCATTCACGAGCGCCACGCCCCTCTCGTTTGCGAGTTGAATCTCTCGGGTGCTCATGACGCGAGCTCCAGCCACTTGTCGCACTCCGTGTGCAGGTGCGCGTTAGATGGCGTCCGTGCCATCTGGCACCAGCGGCACACGTCGAACCCCGCGCGGATTTCGGCCTGCTTGCGGCTGAACGTCGGGTTCACGAAGTACGTGTCATACAGAACGCCGAGTCCGTTGGCGAGCGCGCGGAGGCGGAACGCCTCGGCCACGGTGTCAATCTCCTCGGAGTCCAGCGTCATGTCGGCGTAGTGATTCGCCTTCGCGATCGCCAGCCGCTGCATCAGCCGCGCGACCCTCTCGTGCTCCGGAGCGCGAGGACGCGAGACGCAGGTATGCGTGTCGTCCGAAGCGTCCGCGCAGTGCGGATTCCCGTTCTTGCACACTGGTTGCTACCTCTCACGAGGACTAGTACATTCCCCGTTGCAGGGGCCTCGATCCCTGTGTGGGGTACTTCGGCGGGCAGCTCGCACGAACGGGCTGTCCGCTTTTCCATCCGCTCTAGCCAGCAATGGCACGCCACGGCGACCGCGACGAAGGCGATCTCCACCGCCCATACCGCCACGAGTCCATCGAGGACCATGCGGAGGTAGGGCATCGTTACGGCTTCCCCGCCCGCACTTCCCGCACGCGGTCTGCGATGGCTACGATCAGCGCGTTGTGCGCGGCCGCGAGCGCCTTGCGCGCCTTTGCGCGCCTCGCTTCCGTCGCGTACTCGCTCCGCAGTCTGGCGCCGTAGTCCATGGCCGCATCCCGCAGCTCCGTGATTGCGACGTTGATCGCCTCGCTCATCTCCAGGTCGTCCTCGTGCGTGCGCTCGCGCTCAGTCATGGGCGGCCTCGGCAATTGCGGCGTCTACCCAGCGGTCCATCACGTCCGGATGGGGCGGGACGGACGCAGCGCCATCGACGGCGCGGAAGCCCAAGGCATTGTCACGCAGGAAGCGGTAGCGCCCCGCGTCTACCTCCCACGTCTCCGCGATCAAGAGCGCATCGTGCCGTGCGTCGTCCGCATCCTGCACCGCTTCCTTTAGCCGCCGCACTTCCGCGACGAGCGCGGGGATGTCGGTGCGGGCTGCGAAGTAGAACTCGCGGTCCTCCTCGTGATACGCGTCGATGATCAGTTTGCGCAGTATCGGCCCGTCCACGAATAGGCGCCCGCCGCCGTGATCGTACCGCTGCGCCACCATGCGCTCGGCCGGCGTCGCCGCGTTCGCCCGCGCCTCGATGGCGTCCAAGTCCAGCGTCTCCCCGCTCACAGCCCACCCGCCAGCCGCTGCATGCTGATCTGGCGCTCGGCCTCTCTCTGCATCGCCCGCTCGCGCTCGGTCGTGCGCGCCATGACGAGACACACCGGCACGGCGATCACGACCGACAGGCCGATCCATGCGAGCACTCCGACTGCGACGATTGCGACGGTGATCATGCCGCCCTCCGTGGTGTGAGCCGCGCCGCGCACGCTGCGAGCACGCGGGCCGCTGCGATGTGCCGGACGGTGGCGCGGTGAAAGCGCGCGGCGTTCTCCGGCGTCGGGTCCACCAGTACGGCGACCTGCGCTTCGTCTGCTTCGCCCTGCGCCGCCGTCTCGGCCTGCGCCGCGTCGGCGAGCGACGGGAGCGGCGTGCCGGAGTAGGTCGTGAGGGGATCGTGAATGGTTTCGTACATGGGGAATTGTGTTGGGGGGTGGTGCTACTGTTGCGCCGCCAGCCTCGCGTCGTCCTCGCATTCCAGCGCGAGGAAGAGCGCGGCGAGGATGCGCGACTCGCGGGTGAATGGCTCGTCAGTTTCATCGTCATCATCGTCGCGCATCCGGCCACACGTCGGGCACCATTGCGACCTGACGCTTACCGTGTGGTGCTCGGCGGCTCGGTAGCACATGGCCTCGGCCAACGGGTCAACCGCCCTTCGCGACCAGAGAGCGCGCACAAGTCCTTCCTCTTCGCGGAATGCCGTGGCGATATGCTCGGCCTGTGCGCGCCATGCTTTCGCCTCCGCGCGGTAGTGGTCCGCCATGTGCGCGCTCATACCGTCACCGCCCGCTTCGCCCGCTCGACCATGAGCGCGGCGATCCGCAGCGCCTCGGGATCGCACGCCTCGCGGCGCCATGCCGCATGCACGCGCGCAGTCTCGCGGCGGATGCGGCGTTCGGCGAGGCGGGCGCGGAGGTTACGCAGCATGGGCGGACTCCTTCGCCATCGCGTCGGCGCGTCCGAGCGGCGATGTCGCTTCCGGCCCGCTCATGAGATATTCGACCGTGCAGCCGAACGCTTGCGCGACGGCAATCAGCGTGCGAAGGCGCGGCTCCTTCGCGCCAGTTTCCCAGCGCGAAACCGTGCCCTGCGTGACGCCGATAGCCTTCGCGAGATCGTCTTGGCCCATCCCGTGCAGTGCGCGCAACGACGCGATGCGCCGCCCGAGCATGACCTGCATCGGTGGACCGGACTTGATTTCCTCGCTCATGTATGCCATATGCCTATGCGGAATGAAACAATGACCATCTCAACTGGGTTTGAATCTATGCACTCGCGGCATAAAGTCAAGCCCCCGGCGCATAGGGCAGGGAAATACATGTCCTCCAAGGACTTCGGAGAAAGGGTACTACAGGCGAGGCTCCGGCTATCGGTGCTGATGCACCGGAAGCTCAGTCAGAGCGATGTTGCGGAGATGGTGGGAGTCGCACAGCCCACGTTCGGCCGGTGGGAGACGGGCGCGAAGGAGCCGCAGGACTTGGCGACGTGGGAGCGCCTGGCTGCTGTGCTGCGGGTGAACGTCGAGTGGCTCGCGTTCGGGCGGGGTGCGATGGAAATCGAGGAGCCCACCACGGACGTGCGCGCCGGCGTCGCCGATCTTACCGATGCCGAGCTAGACGCCGCAGAGGATGCGGCGCGAAGGGAGGCGGAGAAGCGAAGGAAGCGCCGCAAGAGACGCGGCGCGTGATCTACGCCAGTAGCTTGAGTTCCGGTTTCGCGGCTTCCGGCTCCAGGATTTCCCAGAGCTGTTGCAGGTGGGCTTTCACTTCCTCCAACCTCTCCACGCCGCACCGCACCTGTGCGACGCATTCGCGCTCTCGTGTAACGAGCACAACTTCGAGGCGTCCATCGCGCGGCCCCCACGGGCAGACGCGAATGCCCGGCTTGGACGCTACGGGGGAGGGGGATTCGACCAGAAGATCGGGACGTGAATCGCGCAGCATCACGCGTTGCTCCGGCTTCGGAGTTGGGCAGGGCGTTTGAGGTAGGACGCTTCGGTCTGTCATCGGGCCAACGATACAACCGGGCTCCGACAGCGGCAATACCGAAACGTTCGGAACGATGCGGAGCTAACCGTCAAATTGCAACCCGCCGTCAGCGCGCCGTCAGACCGACAGAGGGTAAAAACGTTCCAGCCAAACGGGGGATTTCGATGCGACGCTGCAACAGAACGTGGCGGATATATGTAACAGTGACCGCCTTCGGCGTGACGCTTGTCACGGGAGATCACGGCCACCGCCAGAGCGCCACGCCCACGCCCACCTGCCAACCGGGCCGCACGACGCCACCGGCCGACGTGATGCCGTAGCCGACCGTCAGCACCACACGGTCATTGAGGAAGCCCGGCCGCGTGGCACGCGCCAGCACGACCGCACGAGCGAGCGAATCCCCCCGCGCCCGCTCTGCCGCGATCAGCACGGAATCGGCGCGCAGCTCCCCGCGTAGCGCAGCTGTTATGCGGCGCTCGGCGTCGAGTGCAGCTGTTACCTCGACGGGCACCGGCACGACGCGGGGCGCGAGCTGGCCCGCTGTCGGCCCGATAGCCACCACGCCCGGCCCGCGGATCTCGACGCGGGGCAGCGCGGCCGCCCGTTGCTCCGCGATCACCCGTTGCGCACGCTCCCACTCGGCCGTACGGCGCGCGCTGTCGATCACGGCCTGTATGCGCTTGTCGAACGTATCCAGCCGCGCCTCCTCGCCGGGCTTCGGCGCCACGCTGTGACGGCCGAGCGCGTAGCCTGCGAGCCCCGCCAGAGCGAGCATGATCAGGACGGCGGCCACTCCCATGGCCGCGCGCCGGATCGTCGCCCACGCGGCCAGCGAGGCGGCAAGGGCGCGCGAAAGCAGGCGAGCGAGCCAGCCGAGGACGGGCGGCTCGTGCTCGTCGGCCGTCATGGGGGCGGGCGGGGGAGGGGTCATGTCACACTACTCCCACTCTATCGGCGGCAGCTCCACGCGCTCCACGCCTAGCACGACGGAGACGCCCATCGGGAGCGGTGGCGTCTCCGTGGCGGTCGTGTCGAGGATGGCGCGCGCACTCGGCCGGTACGTCCCGCTTGGGCGCTCCGCGTGCTCCACCATCTCAGCGAGCCGACGGCGGAGCTCCGCGTTCTCGCGCTCCGTTTCCTCGCGGCGCCTGACCGCCTCCGCCAGTTCTGCGCGGAGGTCGGCCGAATCGGTGTCGAGTCTCACGCCGCTGGCGCCCCGTCGCCCTTGTGGATGGCGTGTGCGGCCAGCGCGATTGCGCCGGATATGATGCCGGTCCAGACGGTGGCGTCTATCGCGTGAAGGTCGGTAGGCAGGTCCACGCCGAGCACCTTGCCGAGCGCCGACAGCGCGAACGCGATCACGACCACGGATAGCTGCTTCACCCACGCGGGCGCGGCGTCGACGATGGCGACGCCCTTTTTGAAGTACTGGAATGTGACGCTTGCCAGCACGCCCGCGATCACGGGCAGAAGCTGAGCGAGTAGGGGCCACAGGTAGTCGGGCATTGTTCTCTCCGTTGAGTTGTGCGGCATCGTCGCCGCGTGGGTGGTGCTGTGCTACGACTTCTGCGTGACGCTGACCGTGATGCAGTCGTTCGCCCATCCGGCGGCAGGCTCGTGGCCCGGGTTGGCATGCCCGCTGATCGTGACGCTGAAGTCCTTCCCTTCGCCGCCGACCGCGCCGCTCGCGATGATCTCCTCGGCGGCATGGCGCGCGACGTTCTTCTGCTCCTCGCAGTCGGGGCCGAGCTCCGGCACGGCGGGATACTTCGGCTCGTCCTTCTCGAACGCCTCGCGATTCTCGTAGTGCAGACTCCAAGACATGATGTTTTCTCCGGTAACGGGTTTGTGTGGTAAACGGGGTGCTACGACTGAACGCGCGGCGGCAGGAGCACTGCGTAATGCCAGTAGAGCCAGACGTGATACGGGAGCGCGGCGCCCCGCGTCCCGCGCTGATGCAAGGGCCACCACACGTCCATCACGGCCGCCTCACGAGGATCACCGCCTCGCTGTTGCGCAGCTCGAGCGAGTCGATCGGCACGATGTCGCCGCGCGCGGTCACGTAGCTCCACGGCCCACCTTCAGGGAGCGGAACCGGCACCGCGGTCGTGTCCGTCATCTTCGGGTACTTGTAGCTGGTGATCGGGCGTGCGAGCACCACGGCGTTGTCGAAGTCGCGGCGGTAGGTCCTCGCCACCTGCCCAAGCGCATCGGTCGTATCGGCCCACACGTAGCGCTTCCCGCGAGGGTGACCCACGTCGAGCTGGTAGATCGGGAGCCATACTGAGTCAGGCGGGTAGCCGCGCGTGTTGTCGGTCTGCAGTCCCACCAGCCTCGCGAGCGAGTCCACCACCATGTAATAACTCGCGAGCTGGAACGTCTTGCCTCGCCCGATCGCGTCGGTGTAGTTGCCCGGCGGGTAGAAGTTGCGGCCGTAGCGCGCGAAGTCGTCGAAGGTCTCCAAACTCACGAGGTCCACGTAGACGCCGAGGTGCGTGAGCGAGTCGATGAACGCCCACGTCTTCGTCATCTCCCCCGTAGCCTTGCCCATGCGCTCCAGGTGCATCGCTCCAGCGGCGACGCCGATCGCGCGATCAAACTGCCCCGGCGAGTACTCCGCCGCGTTGCTCTGCGTCATCACACCCAGAGAGTCGTGGACGGCTTTCACGAACGCCACGACTGCGGCGTGCCACGTGGTGGAGTCCACACCTGCGCCCTCGCGGCTCCTGCCGTACCATGACCACGCGTGCCGGTCCATCTCGTCGAAGAACAGCCCCGTGCCCACCGGCCTGCTCGCCCGGAGGCGGCGCAGGCGGTCGATCGTGTACGCCAGCGCGCCCGGATCGAGCGGGTTCAGCGCGTACCTGTAGTTGTTCCAGATGACGAAGTGCAGCCTGCTCGCCGAATCCGTCGGCGTCGGCGAGAGGTCGTGCAGATACAACGACTCGTAGCTGAACTGGGGGTGCTGCGCGTACCAGGAGCGCGCGTCGTACTGGTATTTCCCCGACAGGCTGTTGGCGTCCACCTTGTGCGCCTTCGTAGTGTCCGGCTCCTCCGTGAAGACGGTTTGCACGAGCGCGTACGGCAGCAAGTCGGCAGTGGAGTTGAGTGCGCTCCACGCCTCCAGATTTCCCGACATGATGAGATCGTACCGCCTGGCGGCGAGCGCGCGGGCCGTGTCTCCCTTGGCACCGTCCCAGCAGTAGCAGAAGTCGGTGAAGGTGTAGCGCGCGAAATCGAAGTGCGGGCTCTGCTCTCTCGGCGTAGCGAAGAGCGACGCCACCACGGGCGGGACGGAGTCACCGCCGACGTCGCCCGCCGGCGCCGGCAGGACGCGCACCGTGGCCGAATCGCTGACGCCCTCCACGCGGGCGATGATCGTCTGCGCGGATAGCGGAGCGGCGAGCGTCAGAGCCGCGAGAGCGGCGATCAGCCAACGCATCAGGTACCTACCGCCGGGAATTGGATCATGCGCACGGCGCCGACGGAGGCCGCTCCCCGCGGTGCGATCACCCAGGCGGTGGCCGTGCCAGGCACCGGGCGCACGAGCGCGACGGCGGAATCGGTCGATTCCCACCGGACCGACCTGGGCACGGTGCGACGGCCAGCGAGATCCACGCGCCACGCCGTGACGAGCGCGGAATCACCCTCGACGAGCGCGACCTCCGCGGGCTCGATCAGCACGGACGCGATCGCGGTGGAGTCCACGGGAGCGATGATCACGCTATCGGGTGCAGGCGGCGGGGCGTCCGGGCAGGAATAGGAAGCGGAAGCGTGCGCGCTCGCCTTCGATACGCTGTCTCGCCTGATACTCCACACGTCGGCCGTAACCGTGCCGGATGCACCGGGAGAGCACGGGACCGAGAACGAGAACGATGTCGCCGTGACCACCGTGTCGATCGAGACGCCGGGAGCCGTCACCCGCACGCGGTAGTGATCGGCCGCGCCAGCGGCGTCGGAGACCGCGGGCCACGCCGCGCGGTAGCAGACCTTCCCTGCGTCGCAGGCTGCGACGGGTGCGAGTGCAAGCTCGGACGGCGGCGGAGCTGCGTCGGCCGGCGTGACGGTACACGCCGCGAGCGCGATGCCGAGTGCGGCGGTGAGTAGTGCGGTGCGTCTCATGATTCCTCCGGTGTGGTGCTGCAGGTCATGGCTCGGGCGGCGGTGCCGGACTTTCCGGCCCGTCTGGTTACTGCCTCGCAAAGCCTCGATTGTCGGTGCTCACTGATCGGATCACGCTTCCTGTTTCTGCTTCGTGATTACGCCGCCCTCGCCTGTCGTTTGTGCTGCTGTCTGAGCCATCGCTTGTAGCACGGCTTACAGAGGCCGTGCGCTTTATGCGGCCGGTCTGGGTGGCACTCCGTTGAGCGGCCGGTGCGCCGGTGCTTCCCGCGACCGCGACCCGTCCAGTGCTTTCGCCCGTACCACGGCGCGCTCTCGCGTCTGACGGTCGTGTAGCACGGGTTGCAGAGTCCCTTCGCTACGCCAGGTCGCTTCCTGCACCTCGTGCACGGCGGATTGCCGGCGTGACGACACCGCTCGCAGCGGCCGCGACGCACCGCTCGTCGTCCGCACGTGCAGAGCGGCTGCAGCGCGGCGAGTAGCCGGAACCAGCCGTCCGGGCCGAGCCATAGGATCCGGCCTCGCGCCTCCCACTCCAGGTATTCGGCCCGTGCTTCGCGGAGCTCGGCGTCGTAGTCCATTCATGCGGCGCCCCCACCTGAGAGCAGATCGCAGTGGATCCGGCCCGCCCAGTCGTTGACGAGACCCAGGAACGCCATCAGGTCGAAGGGCCCGCCCGGATACGGATCGTGCTTCCTGCCCTCCGGCCGCGCGCACTGCGCGTGCGTGCAGATCGCGCTCGCTGGGATGCGGTGGTCGATGCAGAGAGAGGCGACCAGGCGCGCGGTGGCGTCGAGCTGCGCCTCGGGGTAGGGCTCACCCGCGTGCTCCTCGTAGGGTTCTCGCCGGCTCTGGCGGTTGCTCAAGTTCACGCCGATCGAGAAGTCGTTGACGCCATTTCTGTGACCTCTCTCGCCGCGCCACTCGCTGACGCCGGCGTGATACGCACTCTTGCTGTCAGCGACATGGCGGCATGTCCAGCCGGTGCGGCCGACGCTGTAGTGGTAGCTCACCGGCCCCCACGGCTTCGCGGGGCGCTCGTCCGGATCCGTCTTCTCCCATAGCGCTCGGAGATCCGCGGCGGACTTCTCCAACCAGTCGATGGTCGCGGCCATGGACGGCGACGCATCAGAGTGGAGCACGATGAGCCGGATCTTCTCCCCGCCGCGCGATCGGTGATTCGGCGAGGGGCGCTCGTGGATGGTGAGCAGCTCGAGTGCGGTGCTCACCGGAACACCGCGCGGTATGCCCAGACGTACAGCCGATGCAACGGACTGTCGTCGGGATTCATCGGACGCCCGGCACGCTTCGCGAGCTCCTGTCTCACGTGCTGCCATAGTTCATCGGCGAAGAGCACGAGTGCAGCGATCCGCGCGGGCCACCACGGGATGACGCCGACGATCATCGCCAGATAGCCGTGGTGCCATTCCTTCAGCCGGCGGAGATACCACAGCGTGGCGAGGAGCTGCCCGGTGAGCAGCGCGTAGAGGAGCCAGTAGCCCACCTGGTGCAGCGCTGCGAGGAGCTCGCGCAGGTTGGAGGCGAGAAAGTCCATTAGCCTCTCCGATCAGCCAGGTCGTCGAGCCGCTCACGGATCTCGCGCACGTCGCTCTGCAGCGATTCCATGTTGCGCTCTATAGCGGTGAAGCGCTGATCCCCCGCAGCGAACTGGGTTGAGGCACTCGCGATGATCTTCAGCTCGGGCTTCAGCGCCTTTCGGATCGCCGCTGTGAACATCGGCGTGAGGAGCCATTTGAGCGCGGACCCGAGCAGCACTATGACGGTGCCTATCTTGCCTGCGAGCTCCCAGCTATCCGTCTTCGGAAAGTCCATCGGCGTCGATGGCGAGGCGCAAAAGAAAACCGGCCCTGTCTTCTCCCCGAAGGGAGAAGCCAGAGCCGGTATGAAGCGGCATGGATTGTCGGGGCGGGCAGCTCCGCCCGCGCGCATCTAACCTACAATCCCACGGGTTCCGGCGCCAGAGAGGAGGCCTTGCGCGGGCACGCTGGACGCGTAGAATCACTCCGAGGCCCGCTCCAACAGAGAACACCCATCATGCGCGATCGCATCGAGAACATCCTACTGCTGCTGATCGTCGCTGCCCTGGGCGCTACGATCCTATTCTCCTCGTTCGGTAGCTAGAGTTTCGCTCACGTGGCGACGGTAGCCCTGCCTGGAGTCGCCGCCACCGGCGATATACTCGCGCCGCGCGTGGAGCCATCGCGCCGTGCGCGGATCATCGCGGCCTTGGCGATCGGGCTCGCGAGCGCCCTCTTCACCGCGTTCGTCTTCGCCCGTCCGGGTGCGGCACCAGACTTCGCTGTCTGGTATCACGGGGCGCGGCTGATGCTATCGGGCGCGAATCCCTACCACCTGCCTCTCTCGAGCGCCGCGTGGCCGTTCGATGAGCCGCTGTACTACCCGCTGCCCGCGGCGATCCTCACGATCCCGCTCGCGTGGCTTTCCCTTCCTCTGGCCGGCGCCCTTTTCATGGGGATCTCGGGCGGGCTGCTCGCCTGGCTCGTATCGCGCGATGGGCTCTGGCGTCTCTGGCTCTTCGGCACGGCCTCCTACTTCATGGCGTGCAAGGTGGGCCAGTGGTCGCCTCTCATCGCTGTCGGCGCTCTCCTTCCGGCAGCGGGATTCCTCGCGGCGATGAAGCCGAATCTCGGTCTCGCGGCGCTCGCCTATCGGCCATCGTGGCGCGCGATGCTCGGCTGCGCCGCCGTCGGTCTCGTGAGCTTCGCGGTTCTGCCCTCTTGGCTCACCGACTGGCACGCGAACACCACCGCGCTGGTCGGGCACTCGCCTCCGATACTGACGTTCGGGGGACCGATCCTTCTTCTTGCGCTGCTGAGATGGCGACGTCCCGAAGCACGCTTGCTGCTCGTCATGGCCTGTGTCCCGCAGCTCCTCTTCTGGGCCGATCAGCTCCCGCTCTTCCTCATCCCGAGGACACGGCGCGAGATGAATGCGTTCTTCCTCATCAACTCCGCTGCGTGCTTCGTGTGGTACGTTCGCTGGGCATCGAACCCTGCTTACGTGCTGGCGGCCGAGCCCTACGTCTTCTGGGGCACCTACATTCCATGCCTGGTGCTGGTCCTCCGCCGACCGAACGAGGGAGAGTTGCCCGACTGGATCGAGCGGCTCCTGCGCGCTATGCGTTCCCGCGCGGCCAGAGTTGTCCGCGTTCGGGGCGTGTAGCGGAGGATGTCCCGGCTGGCGAGGTCGAGAACGGCTCCGCGGTACTCCACGCACTCGTGGCCCCTAGGCTGCCGTTGTACGCTACGCGAGCCTCGTAAGCGGTGTCTGGGGTGAGCCCGGTAACATCGATCGCGGTTAGGTGCACGGCATCCGCGCCGCTATCGAAGACAGGCGCGGACCAGTCGCCGCCAGCCAACTGGATCTGCCACTCCGATGATGCGTGACTTTCGAGCGGCTGCGTGTCGCTGAATGCGCTGCCCGTGAGCGTGACGCGTGTCGTGGTGATGGCGCTGGCCGCAATCGTCGGCGTCGTGATCGTGCCCGGAGCTACCCCAGTGGTAAATGGCTCCGGTGTGCTCCACTCGCTTACCGCTCCGAGGCTGCCGTTGTATCTGACGCGCGCCTCGTAATTTGTCTCGCTCCCGAGGCCCGTGGCGGTGATGGAGGTTAAGTTCGATGCATCGGCCAAGCTCTCGAACGCCAGCACGCTCCAATCCCCGCCAGCCTCCTGCACCTGCCAGTCGCTTGAAGCGTGCGTCTCCGTCGGCTCCGTGTCCGAGAACGCGGTGCCCGTCAGATTGGCGCTGCTCGCTGTCACGGCGCCGACAGAAAGAGTGGGCGTCGTGATGGTGCCGCCCGCTGTGCCGCCGTCGGGCACCAGCGCCAGCACCGAGACGCCGGTCGTCGTGACTCTCGCTTTTGGAACCGGATTGGTGGCGTTGACGGCGAGGACCGAGACGCCGGTCGTTGTGACGCGAGTCTCAGCCATCTCAGGCGACCACCTTTACGCCAGCTTGCAACGCGTTTACCGCTGCCGCTGTCCACGCCGCACCAGTATCCGGGTCAACCTCTAGCACGCGATAGGAAGGCGCGTAGGAGTTGGTGAGGTTCTTAGCACCGCTGTCGCTGTCGGTGGCGCCGCTTCTCACGGTCAACGCGTACTGCCGCCCGGTGGCGTCATCCTTCCGTGCTATACCCCACTGGACGACCGCCAGAATGTTGCTCACACCAGCAGGCAGGTTTGTCAGCTGGTAGAGATCCTTGTTTCCGACCACGCTGGACGCCACATAGCTCGTGTCGCCATCGCTCGTCGCGTCGTCTGAAACGGCGTCCCAGTTGACTCCCCCGGCTCCTGTGGCCGCCCAGGCTGTTAAATCCCCCGCGGCCACGTTGTCGAGGTCAATTACCCGCGGCGTCTTCCCCGGCACCGCGCCGACACTGGCCACTGCGTGGAAGTCCTGGGTGTCGATATAGAAATCATCGAAGCCCACTGTCTCCGTACCTGCTATGCTGCCAGCACGCACCCGGTCGATTGTCGCGGTGCCTCCATTCCGCGTATCCACTCCGCTCACCGAGAGCACAGGCGTGCCGTAGTAGCGTACCTCCACGCTCCCCGCCGCATCGGACACGACGACTTTCGCCTCGAGGTAAAACTCTTCGCCAGTCATAGATGTGACTGGGGCAGAGGTGCCAAGTACCGTACCGTCTCCACGCTTCACGGTCACCACGAAGGTGGCGTAATCAACCTCGACGTAGACGTGGCAAACCGCCGCATCTCGGAATTCGAATAGGCGGACCGTCTGACTGAAGCTGAAGTGGCCACGTATGCCGGCGACCTTGGCAGGAGTCGCACTCACAATCTTCCCCGCCCATGCGGCGCCGAAGTGGCCGACCGTGAGTCCGTAGTCGTCTAGCCCGTTGTCGCTCCCCCGGCCGGCCTGGAAGTTGGTACTGCCGAAGGGGTTGCCCACGTCCTCGTACTTGCCCACGCCACCGTACCGGAATCCATCAGCCCATTCGAGTGTCATGTGAGTCTCCCTAGTTCTCCTGCACGGTGCGCGAGACGGTGATGTCGCACGTTCCCGCCGCACCGCTCAGATTCGTGTACGCGTAGTAGATGTCTGTGACGACAGGCGAGTCGCCGTTGGAGGCGATAAACTTGGGGCCGAGCAAGATCGCCGGTCCTGTGACGTCGTCCACGATGATCTCCCCGATGACGCCGTGGCCGGGAAGCGGATCGAGGTCGCTCGTGCGCGCTGCGTCGTCCGTGCGTGCGGCGGCCGTGCAGTAGAGCCTCAGCCAGCCAGCGCGCGAGAGCGTGATCGTGTGCAACGTGGAAAGCTTTCCCAGCGCGATCACACCGTTCTCGGTGGCGCCGTCGGCGAGGGATGCGGTGGTTACGCTCACCTCCCCACGTGTACCGACGCTGCTCGTGACGTTGACTTTCACCTCGCCCGGCGTGCTGGTATCCACGCTCGTCCCGGCACCGTCCACCAGCTGGCGGCTCCCGGGGATCGTCGCCGTCTCATCGGTAGAGGTGATCGGCGTCGAAGCACCTCCACCGCCACCGCGCCGGAAAGCTCCTATGGCTTTGAGGGATTCGTTTCCCGACGAGTCATACGCGAATGCCGCGACGAAGAGCGTCCCGCCCTCGGCCACCGCCCCGCCCGTGGTCGAGACGTCCTGCCCGGTCTGCATCGGCGCTGCTCGCGTGGTAGCGTCCGAGGGGTAGCTGACGGTGGAGTAGGCTATCCGGTGGGTCGCGGTGAGCGAGTCGCCGCGGGAGTCGATGGTGGCATTGCCGGATCCGTCGAACTCCACTGAGAGACGGGGAGCCGTGGGTCGCACGGCCGCGCTGAACGTCGCCGTCCCGCTCGAGGTGCCCACCGAGCCGTTCGGCTGCGTGAATGTGACCTTGTAGTCGATGTAGCTCGGCACTCCATCGACCAGGTTCACCGTCGCCTCGTACGGCGCCGCGGCGTCAGCTACGAAGCCAGCGCCCGCAGCTCCTCCCTGTCGCACCTGGAAGGCGCGCTCGGTGACTACGCCGTCCGGATCATCTATCTCGAGCGAGAGCGTGCCGACGGTCGCCGTCTGCGACTGGTGCGGCACGATGATCAGGTTGGTGTTGTATCCGCCTGGCGCTGTGGGGGCTGGCCCTGCGTAGCCCGTCGACGGCCGCACGAGAGCGCCGGCGATGGAGAACACATCCTCCACGCCCTGTATAGCGATCGAGCCATCCTCGAGGCGGCCGTAGTCGATCTCCACCACGCGGAAGACAGCGCGATCCAGCCCCTTGCTTGGCGCTCTCAAGGCGAACGGTGAGCCACGAGCGAGCGAGTACGCGGCGCGCGTGGCGGTGAGCGAGACCGTACGGAGCTCCAGCGTCTTCGCTCTCACCAGCCGATGGCCTGCCGCGCTCGCGTTCTCCGCGCTCGTGATCCATGGGAGATCCACCACCTCGGGGATCTTCCGCCCGCCTACCAGCGCGTGTGCCGCTGGGTTCTGCACGCTCTCCTGCCGAGTCGTATAGCCTTGGACAGCGCTCGTGTAGTTGACCTTGACCTCAGTGAGGATCTCAGTCGGAAGATTTGTAGAGGTCTCGACCTCGCCGCAGTTCGCTCCTTCCTCGAGCTCCACGATCTCGCCCGGCGCGTCCGAGTAGTCGCCGCGGAATAGGCGGAATCCGATCAGTCCCGTCGTGGGAGAGCGATACCGCTCGCCATCGACATGCTTCTCGATGTCGGCGATCGCGGCCTCGGCGCTCTCCTCGCTGTCATCCGCCAGCGTGAACGAAACCCCGAGCCCTTCGTTGAAGAGCGTGAGCGCGGCCGCCTCGAAGGATTCGCGGTCGTAGAGCGCGGGATCCCGGCCCAGAAAATTCGAGCTCGTGATGATCTCCCAGATCGCCTCCGCACCGTTGCAGTCTCCGTCTGGCCCGATCTCCGCGGTCTCTGGCCCCAGAAGTCCACTCGGGTTCCGCTGCAGCACGGCGTAGAGCGATCGCTGCGTTGGCTCGTCCCCGAGATAGAAACCCTCCTCATCGATCGTGAAGGGATCCTGCGCGGAGCTCACGAAGCCGTTGTGCATCACCGCATAGCAGAGTCCCCGATACGCCGGCGTCTCCCTGCCATTCGCGCCCGATGCCCGCCACCCGGTGAGCGTGGGATCCGGCATCTGCGTGGTCGTGCCCCAGTAGAACTCGAGCTCTCCGATCACGCCTCCGGCGCCGGCCGGCGCACCACCGCCATACAAATACGGCGCGAAAACCTGCACGGTCACGCCGTCCGGGTGATCGCTCCGGAGAATCGGCGACGTCGGGCCGACCGCTGGGTTGGAGATGGGGAGCAGCCTTCCGCCGGCCGCTTTCTGCACGGCCTTGGAGAGTGCCCGGTTCTCGTCGAAGACGATATCGACGAGCTTGTCCACGGGGCCCGCGCAGAAGCCCACTACCTGGCGGGCGTAGTAGTAATAGTGCTCGACGGGCCCATCGCCCAGGATGCCGCCGTCCTTCGTGTAGGGAAGCGGATTGCCAGGCTCCCAGAAGAAGCTGAATGCTCCGACTTTTTGGCGGCCGAAGACGATGGGGATCGGGTCGCCTTCCCTCGAGCGCGGTGGTACCGGCTCGCCCGGCTTCTGCTTCGGACCGCGCTTCTTGAGGAGCGCGCCGATGAGGAGCTGCGCTCCGATCTCGATGAGGAAGGTGAGAGCCCAGTACATGCTATCGCCTCACGCCATCGCCGTCTTCCAGGGATCGACTTCCGGGATGGTGTCGAACGCATAGAAGTTGATCACGTTGTTGAACTTGTCGTGGCAGGTCTCGTACTTCCGATCGCAGCCGGGGTAGAGGTCCACCGAAGTGCTTCCGGGCTGGATGGTCCCTTCGGGGAAAGGACGGATGATCGTCACCTGGTCACCGACGTGGTCGATGATCGCGAGCGGTCGGCCGTCGGGAGCGACGCAGTAGCCGAAGGCGTAGTAGCCGTCGGGCTTGAGCGCCGCGTCAGGGATTGTGAGAGTCGTCCCTCGCATGGAGAGCGCGGCGACGGCCGCCGTCACTTTGAACGCGGCCGCGGCGAGCGTGCAACCGGAGTCGAACACGAAGTGATTGCAGAGCGGTTGAAAGCGGTCTTTCAGGATGCTCCGCTCGAAGACGGCCTGCTCGCTCGTGCAGTGGAGCAGGAGCGTCCCGCTCTCGCCGGTCGCCGTCGCCGCCGCCTCGCCAGAGAATTGCAGGATGAGCTCAGGACGTGGCGTGTCGAGTCGGTTGAAGCGCGCGATCTGGATGCCGAGAGTGCCAGCGAGGAAGCGATCGCCCTGGAAGAGCTGCGCGACTGCGGTGCTTCGCGCGATGGAGACGTCCACCGCGTTGTTCGTAGTCTCCTCATTCTGTTGGAATCGTGAGCGCGAGATCGTCACGGGGATGTACGTGCCGATGAACGGACCCGCATCGACCACGATCTCGTCGTTGGCCGACGTGTAGCGCCACACGCTGGCACCTCGTGTGAAGACGTAGAGCTCCGCAGGCTTGCCGCCCCCGGCTTCGGTAGCCTTGAAGGTCATAGGAAGCGCAGGGTGTACGTGGACCGGAGGAAGGCGGCCGGGTTGATAATTACAGATTGGCCATCGACGATCGGGCTGGAACCGTCATAGTTCGCTCCTGCGGGAACCTCCCATGCGGTGCCTCCCGGTTCGATGCTCTGATAGACTTCGAGCATGAGCAGGTCGCCATCGAGCACCGTCACGAGCGGGCAGTCCAGGATCCCAATCGCGCCCGTAACCGCGGCGAACTGCCATGGAGAGCCGATGATGGAGGCCCCGTCGTAGAGCATCTGAACGCTGTCGTCCGAGGGGCGCCAGACATAAAGCGCCGCAGCGAAGCCGGTAAATTGCCCCGATCTGTCGATGGCCGCGCCACCGAAGACCCAGGGCTGCGCTTGGATGGTCTGCGCCTTGAGCGGTGGGCTCGCAAACGCCCGCCCGGGCAGGAATCCTGTCGCGATGCTCCCTCCGCCGGGTTCCGCCCCCGATCCCGGGAAGGGGAAGCCTACGGAGACTGATGTCCCCTGGGTCGTCAGCAACGACCCGGCGGGAGAGAGAAAGTCGCCGGAGATCACAGCCTTCCCCGAGCGCCTGCCGGCCGGAGCTGCAGCAGCTGCGATATTCCGCCAGTAGAGAACGGTGGGGACTGGGTCCGGCGGCAGAGCAGGCGTTGCATCCCACGCGTCCGTCACGTCGAGCGTGACCGTGCAGCGGTCGGGAGCGAACCACTTCCGCTCGATCTCATCGCTCGAGAGACGCACGAAGCGCATCCAGGAGATCATCACCACAGCGACCCACGATGCGCCGCTCGCGTCATCGAGCGTGATCGCTTCGGTGCCGTCACCATTGTCGACTGCATTCACGATTCGCGCGGGCCCGACGAACGCGCCGGCCGCGGTGATCCCGACCAGGTCGCGCGCGCTCTCCGAGTGGACCCGCGAGCGGGAGAGCAGGGAGGTGCGCACTGTGAGTACGCGTCGCCCGTCGCCATCGAGAGCCTCGGAGACGAGCTCCATGTCGGCCGTCCACGAGGGCAGCCAGAACGGTGAGTATCGACCGAGCCGGTTGCCGAGGAACGTGTCGAGCGCCGTGACCGCGGCGCGCGAGTCGCACCAGAGTAGAAGGCCGCTCTGCTGACGCTTCGGCACCGGCGCATCATGCTGCACGACGAAGCGGCCCGCCGGGTTCTCCACGGTGCGCGCGAC
This sequence comes from Gemmatimonadaceae bacterium, assembly GCA_035688075.1. Taxonomy (GTDB): domain Bacteria; phylum Gemmatimonadota; class Gemmatimonadetes; order Gemmatimonadales; family Gemmatimonadaceae; genus JADGGM01. The sequence continues at coordinate 26,681 of DASSNL010000164.1, read as the reverse complement.
CCGACTGAGCTGCTCTTTAACAGCGCCGCCCTGGTCGTAGAGGAAGCCGTCGTAAACGTCGAAGCCACGATACACGGTCATCGGAGGACCTCACGCATCGTCTGCCTCCTCGACCACACGGGCCCTGAAGGAGATCTCCGCGCGGACGATCCGCGACGTCTCCCTCGTGAGATCGGGATCCGCATCGACCCCGGCGCGCCGCAATGGAATCGCCCACGTGCCGGCTGGCCACGTAGCCGCGGGCTGGCCACCTGCGAGTGTGTAGGCACCCGCGGTGATGCCATTCACGTCGACCAGCTCCCACGCATCATCGTCTCGCCAGAGGAGGAGACGATCGTCATCCATGTAGCGGCCGGCCGTGTCCATCGGAACGCTCCCAGCTGCAGCCGCCACGGGAGCGGAGAGGCGCACCGCATCAGGCCACCAAGGGAGCCAGTACCCGAGCTGGCCCGCCGCGAGGAGCGCCTCGAGACGCGCACTGCGCGAGGCATCGAGCGTGAGGTGCCGCAGAGTAAGTCGGCGATCAGGGATCGTGCGCACTGCAACGCGGAGCTCCCGCTCGCCCGAGGTCTCCTGCACATCGGTCAGGAAGCGGATCCGCTCCGTGACCCCGTCGCTCCAGTCGGGCGCGATCGACCAGACGAGCGGCCCGCCAACTGGCAGAGGAATCGGAGGCTCGAGGTAGGACGCCGGCGTGAACGGATCGGCGTCCTCTGCGCGCTCGACGATGGTGGCGTCCGAGCCGTCGTAGTGGAGCGTGATATTCCCGCCCGAGATTCCGCCCGCGACTTCGACGCGCCACCACAGCTCGAGCACGATCACGTCGCCGGCTCGAATGAGAGCGGGGCCTGCAGGGATGCCGAAGACGCGGCCGCGCTGGAATCCGTCGTCGCTCGCCTGGGTGGAGAGCCATTGAGCGGAGTCCCAGAGGTAGGCGCGCACGGATGCGGGAGTCTCGCCTACCGGTGGCGTCCACGCATACAGACACGCGGCGAGGAAGGCGCTGTAGTTACTCCCGGACTGCTCCGCGGGGACGGCCACCAGCCAGCGGCCGGCTGGCATCTTCACATCCTCGCTGAGCGGCTCGCTCACCCACGCGGTGATGAATCCGAGTCCATCGACCGCAGTGCCGCCACTCGCATCGAGCGCGGGTACCGCGAGCGCTATCGTCTGATCGGTACCTACCGCACCGGGGTCTCGCGCAAGTTGCTGCACGGTGCCGGTCGAGCCGAACATCTGCGCAGCTGGGAGCCGTCCCGCCATCGCGCGCGAGTTCGATGAGCCGTCCGCCGGTGAGCCCGCGGCCGCGGCGAGGTCGCGCAGGTAGAAGCGTCGCACGGTGCGCGCGGCGTCCGTCACTTCACCAGGCTCCGGATGGCGTTCGCGTTCTCGCGCACGAGCTGCAGGAAGACCTTCTTACCTGCGCGGCTCTGCATGTGCTTCACGACGAGACCTTCCTCGAGGCCGAACAGGAATCGATGGTCAGATCCGCCCTCGCCGCCCGCGGGCGTGCCTGCAGTCACGAGGCCCCCATCCGCGAAGCGCGGGATGTCATGGCCACGGAGCGCGGGTTGGCGCATCCCGTTGAGCGCCGCAAAGAAGTCCGCACCATATTGCTGCACCGCGGCTGCGCGGATCACGAACTCACCTCGCGAGAGGCGCGCGAAGACCGAGTCGGATGTCGCGGTGCCCGGGCCCATGACCAGGCCTCCGGTGGCGAGGCCCGGGACGCTCGCTACCGCCGCGTTCGCGATATCAGCGATCCCGCTGCTCGTACCAGCTGCTATCGCGGCCGCGGAGAGCGCGGCCGCCGACGCGGTGATCGCGGCCGCGGCACTGAGGAGCAGAGTCCCCGACCCTCCGAGCGCGACCGCGGACCCGTCGAGCGCCACACTCGAGGCGGTGAGCTTCGCCGCGCCGCTGTCCTCCGCGTCGGCACCGCCCAGGAGATTCTTGATTCCCTTGAACGCCTGCAGCACGAGGAGCCGCGCGGCGAGCTGTTGCACCTGCTGCAGCACACCAATGAAGGCATCGCGCAGCCCGTTTGCCTGGGCGATTCCGCTCCCCAGGAAGTCGATGAGCCCCTGCTCGGCAACCTGCCCGATCGAGTCCACGAAGTTGGCGCTCGCGACCGCGGCCTCGTCGATCTTCCGGCCCATCTGATCGATCCGCTGAACTATCGCATCGGCCGATTGCACGATCTCGGGGTTGCCGAGCTGCTCGCCGAAGGCGCGCACAGCTTCCGCCATCTGTCGGAGCTCGGGGATGCGCGATCTCTCGAGGTCGAGGATCTCTTGCTGCGCCTCCTTCTGCGAGATGAGTCCGCGCGCGGCCCGGTCCTCGATCGAGGCACGCTCGGTGGCCAGGTCGTTGAAGACGCGGTTGACCTGCGCAATGCTCTCGTTTGCGAACGCCGCGTTGTTGAGCGAGTCGCGGAACTCCTCCGTGCGCCGCTGGATCTCGTCGGAAGTAAGCTGACCCTCCTTCCGGAGTGCCAGCTCGTACTGGCGCACCTGGATCTCGATGCCCCCCAGCTGTGCGGACAGATTGTTACCTCTCGCCTGGGCCTCCTGCGCTTCGAAGCCCATGACCTCATCGTGCAGCTGCTGCTTCGCGAGCCGCTCCTCTTCGGTCAGGCGGTTCGCCTCGATCTGTCCAGCGATCATCACGTCGTTCTGCCGCTGCCTCAGGTCAGCAATCTCCTGCTCTCTTGCCTTCCGGTCGGCATCGGTCGCAGCCTTCGGCAGCGGCGTGCTCTCGAGCGTGTCGATGTCCTTCTGGATCGCCTCCTGCTCCGCGAGCGTCTGCTCACGCACTATGCCGATGCGGGTCTGGTAGTAGTCCTTGAGGCTCTTCTCACCCTGCGCGTAGCGCGCCTCCTCGAGCTGCTCGGCGAGCCGCGCGAACGACTGGAACTCGGAGAGCTCGCGCGCGTGCCCGGCTCGCTCGGCCGCCAGCTGCGCGTTCTGTGCAGCCCTGAGCAGGCTGGCATCGGGCGGAAGCTTGACGTCCGGTTTGTCGTCCGTCTTCACTGGCTTGCCGGACGCCAGCCGGTTCAGAGTCGCATCTGTCGCCTGCGAGACGAGCTCCTTCTGCTCCTGCCGCGCGTTGAGACTGCGCAGCAGGTCGAGCGCTGGGCCGATGACGGGTAAGTACTTCGCCGCGTCCTTGGCCCTCTCGACGACCTTCGTGAGCAACTCTACCATCTTTGCGAGCGCTGGCAGGAAGCCGCCAACGAGATCAATGGTGAGCCCCTTGAGAGAACTGCTGAGGTCTGAGAGGTTGTCGTTGAACTCGGCGGCCGCACGCGCGGTATCGTCATCGATCACCGCTCCCAGCTCTTCCGCCTTCTTCCGCATCTCCTCGAAGCCTTCGCCCGAGAGCTGGTGAAGAAGAGGCAGCAGATCGATACCGGTGCGACCGAAGAGCTTGGTGGCGAGGTTGATCTTGCCGGCGCCGTCGCGGTACTTCTCCATTGCGTTCGCGATCTTCAAGAAGGCCTGATCGAGCGAGAGTCCTTCGAGATCGCGCGCGGAGAGTCCGATCGCCTCAAACTGCGCGACTGCCGACTGGTCACCACGCCGGAGTCCCTCGAGCGCCTCGGAGAGGTTTCGCATCGCTCTCTCGATGTGGTCGACCGGCTGGCCGTTCCTCTCCGCGGCAAACCGGAAGACAGAGAGAGCCTCGGTCGCGATGCCGAGCTTCTGGGCGAGCTTCCCCGTCTCATCGGCCGCCGTGATCGTATCGCGCACGTAGTCGATGATCTTGATGGCGCCATACGCGATGGCGAGCTGCTTGAGCTGCACGACCATTTCGCCGAAGCCCGCGCTCGACTGCACCACCTTCGTCTGGCCGACCTCGAGCTCTCGGAGCACCGGCACAAGAGCACGGCCCTCGCTCCCGAAGAGAGCGAGCGAGGCCGCGCCGCGTTGTGCCTCCGTGGGCAGCTTCCCGATCTGCGTGGCGACGCGGCCCACTGCATCGCCCAAGGAGAGCCTCCCCAGCTCCTCAGCGCCCAAGCCGATCGCCTGGAATGCGGCCAGGGCCTCCGGAGCCTCGGACGAGAGCCCCCGTAGCTGTGTGTTGAAGTGTGCGAGCCCGAAGGCGACGGCATCCGGCGCCGCCCCCACACGCGAGGCGGCGGCCTCGATGTCACCGAGAGACTTGACGGATACGTTGGCCTCTTTCGCAACGTCGCGGATTCCGTCGCGCATACGATCGAAGAAGCCGGCGCTCCGCTCGGTGGCACTCCCCAGAGCGTTGCCCGAGCTCGCAGCCTGGCGGGCTGTCTGGTCCAGCTTCTTGAGCTCCGCCTCTACCATGCGGATGATCTCGCTGGCTTCGTCCTCCGCGGCGATGGTGACCTGTACTTTCGGTGCGGTCATGGCCGTTACCTATCTCCCTCGAGGACCGGCGGCAGCGTTGGATGTTCGGGCGGCTTCGTCACCTGAGTGGCGATGATGCCCCAGAGGAGCTGTGCGTGCTGATAGCGCGATCTCGCCTCACGACGCAGCCATGCGAGATAGGCGAGGAGCACATCGCGGAGCTGCCAGTCGAGCACCTTGGCCATGCGCTCCGGGTCATGCTCTCCTACCCGCGCGACTACGTCGCCCCAGACGGCGAGGCGGAAGCTCGACCGGTCTTTCGCCCTCGTTTCTTCTTTGACGGCGCTGTGGGCCGTGAAGCGTCGCCAGGTGAAGAGCTCTGGGAAGTCCTCGAGAAGGCGACGCCGCGAAGAAAAAAAGGGAGGATCGCCCGGTGCACGAGCGCAGCGCGCAGGGTCTGCTTGTCCTCCATCGAAGTGAGGTTGGCGAAGAACTCGGCGTTCGCAGTCGCCGACTCCGGGGTCCACGCGCGGCCTTCCTCCACGAGCATCCCGGCCAACAGCAGGTACGTCTTCCCGCTCCGGATGGCGCGGATGAGGATCTCGCGCGCTGCGTCGGCGCCAGGCGCCGTTTGCGAGAGCGTCTCGAGGTCGGCTTCGATGACCTGCAGCATCACCCAGTCATCGTGCCTCGCCGTGGTCTCCTGGGCGGGCCGCCAGCGGCGACCCCCCAGGAGGATTACGTCATCGTGAACAGCATGTGCTTCCGGCATCTACTCTCAGCCCTTGTAGAAGAGCCGGTGCGTTGGGAACTGCACGCTTCCGCCGTAGTTGCCGGCGCTGTCGTCCTGTAGGACGCCGGTCAAGGTGAAGCTGATCGGCGTATCGGCCGCAATGAAGCCGAAGTCGCCACTCGGGGTGAGCGAGGCCTTCCAGAAGCGGAGCTCCTGCTGCGGGCCAGCGGGGTTGTCGCTGATGTAGATCCCCTTGCAGCCGATTTGGCCCTGGGTGCCGCCGTTGATCACGGTGAGGTCGCCCGCGGCGATCGCCTCAGCGGAGCCGCTCCAGGTCACCGCGGTGGCTGGCACGAAGGTCAGGGACCCCGGCAGGATCCGGATCAGCCCAGCGTCCGCCGAGAACACCTCGTAGTCCACCCCCTCGACGAGTGCCGTCGCGCCCTGGTTTACGCCGGTCACGGTGATGTTGCGGTGGCCGGTGTCGTAGATCCCGCCGAGTCGAGCTATCTCGGCACTCGCCAGAGCGGCATCCGCGATCGCGGCGTCCGCGGCCTGAATGAAGTCCGCCTCGTCGCCCATCATCATGAGCGCCATGTTCTTCTTCGACATCTCGAAGCCACGAACCGTGATGTTCCACGTGGTGGACTTCAAGATCTCCGCGTAGACGGTGGAGACTCCGGAGAGGCTGGAGTTGTGCGTGATCTTCTCGATTGTGGGGCTCATCGAGATCTGGTCGCAGTCGCCCGCGTGGTTGAATCCCTGGAGCGCCCCGGCCGAGCTAAGGCGGTCGAGTAGCAGACCGCCGCGGCCGAGCGTGATCAGGTTGCTGTTGGGGGAGATGCCCTGTACCGGCATTTCTGCCTCCTCTCGTTATGAAGCGGCTGACGGATCCGCCGCCGCGGTCTGATAGTCGATGGTGAAATCCACTGCCGCGGCGCCGTAGACCTTGTCTGCGTCCTCCGCGTCCCACTGCGTTGCTTCTTCCTGCACGTTGATCGCGACTCCGCCGAGCGAGGGGTCGGCCATCAGCGCCTTGACCGTCCAGAGGAGCAGGGGATCGAGCACCTGATCCACCTGCTCGCCCTGCGCCCTGCATTCGCACCGGACGCGGAGCTTTCGTCTGGCCAAGCGGCCGCTCGGCGTTGGCGCGCGCTCGGTCGCTTCGATCATCGGATAGACGAGGATCCACGCGCCCTCGGTCGTGAGCGGGAGCGTGCGGTAGCGCTCGACCGTGGTATCAGCGGGCTTGCCCGCTCCATTCAGGATCGCGACCACGGCCGCCAGGATCTGATCTCGCCTCGAGGCCATGCGTCAGCCTCGAAGCGCTACGAAGGTGGTGCTGCCTTCCTCGAACGCCCTGGGATCGCGCACGGTGTAGTTCACTCCATTCACCGTGATCGCCATCCCTGGAGCGAGGAGCTGGGCTGCGGCGGTCGGCAACCGCACAGTCCTGACGCGAGCCGTCACGGCGCCCCGCTCCTCATTCCCCAAGACTGCCTGATCGAAGAACCGCTTGATGCCGACCAGGTCCGCGGGCGCGCCGGCGAACGTCACCGGCACGCCGAATACTTCAGCGTCGAAGAACGCGGACATGACCTCGTCATCGAGGAGGCTCATCGATCAGCTCGTGGCTCAGTTGACGTCGGCCTTCCAGGACGCGTTGATCCGCTTCGGCACGACGAGCGGCGCCGACTGCGTCTGGATCCAGCGCGCCGAGGGGTCCTGGTCGATCCACGACTTCGGGAACACCGAGACCGCCTGCAGCGAATCGAGGTCCTGGATAGCGCCGAAGTACTGGGTGCCCTCGATTGCGCCGACGCCGATCACCTCGCCGGACGCCAGCATCGGCTGCTCCACACCCGCATCGTCGAGGTACCACGCGGCGTAGGTGTAGATGAGGAACCCATCGACCATCCCGCGGAGCACGAGCCCCTCCTCCTGCAGCTCGTCGATGCGGATCCTGCCGGCGTCGAACTTGATGAGCTCGAGCCGCTTCTGCACCGAGGAGTTCTCCCGGAACGCCTGCCAGGCGTCGACGTCCATGACGATCCGCGGCGTGGTGGAACCCGACGCCTTCACGGAGAGGTTGCTCCACTTCTCGAGATCGTCGAGCGGCTTGGCGCCTGCGGCGGTCCAGAGTGTTCCGGGGGCAATCCCGCTCAGGCTCGCGTCGCGCGCGAAGTCCACCGTGACCGCCGGGTAGTCCTCACCCTCGACCACGATCTGGCTGTTCTTGAGGCCCATGACAGCCATCCACTCGAGCCGGCGATCGATGTAATCGATCTGGTCCTGCAGCTCCGCCGAGAGCGCCGCCTGCTGGCGCTGCTGCGGGGTGAGCGGCGTGCCGAAGCCCTCGCCCATGGCGCGCTTGAGAGCGCGCTGCGGGTTGAACCGCGCCTTCTGCTTGATGTAGGCGGGCTGGAAGCTCTTGACCTTCTGCCCGCGCATCTTCTTCACCTTGCTCTGCACGAGCGGCGAGACGAACGGCGCCATCTGCCGCTTCCCTTCATCCACATCGAAGGCGATCGTCTCTTCGGTGGAGTTCACAACGGCCGCGAAGAACGCGGAGAGGAGGCCGTTGCGGAGACGCTTGAGGTTACCGACTACCCCAAGCATCACCTGGGTCGAAAACATGTCCATGGCTCAGGCCTCGGAGGTGGAGATGAGGAAGATCCCACGATCGGCCAGGCCGTCCTTCACCGATGCCACGGTGTGGCCGGCGCCCAGCGTGATCGCGGAGTCATCGAAGTCGCCGGTCGTGTAGACCAGGCAGTCGGCATCCGCAGCCGACGCGTCGCAGTCCTCGGCGAGGATCACGACAGGGGTCTCGCTCCCGTCGACTGCGGCGGAGGCGGAGAGCTGGTACTTGCCCGAGGCGGTGATCTTCCCCAGGACCGCGCCGCGCGTGCGGTTCTCGCCCGAGAGAAGGGTGACCTTCTCGTGGTGCAGAATGGTCTCTCCTGCGATCAGCGCATCGGGCGTGAAGGTGTCCGTGTTGAATTCGGCTGGCATGGCTCAGGATCTCCGGTTGCCGGCCACCGTGCGGCCGGGGTTTACGGTTTCGTGGACCGCGAGGATGCTGGCCACGAGCGCTTCCGCGCCGCTCTCGCCCTCGCCCGCGTTCAGGGGCTGGGGCGCGTTCAGGTTCTGCTCATCCCCGCGGAGCGCAGCGAGCCGGTTGGCTCGCGTGCCCTGCTCGGCCTCGAGTATCTGCCGAGCGAGCGTGTCCGCCGTGGCGTTGCTGTCCGCGCGCGCTGCAGCGACCAGGGCCTCATGCCCCGGGATCGCGACCGCATCGATCGCGGCCAGACGTGCACGTTCCGCCGTGGCACCCTCGGTGCGCCCTTCGGCGCGAGCCGCCTCGGCTGCGGCGCTGATCACGTCCGGGTACCGCGCTGCGACCTGCTCCGGAGTGAGTCGTGCGACGGGCGCCGGCTCGGTGTGCCCAGTCTCTGCATTCGGGTCGGGCGCCGCCGAGGCACCCGAACCGGCCTTCTTTTGCGGTTCCGGCATGTTGTTCTCCTCGGCCGTCCTGCGGCCGATTGCGGTGAGTCGTGCGCCCCCCAGTGATGCGCGCGCGGCGCCGGCGCTGAGCTCCGCGTGCAGGGATTCCAGCGTGCCGATCCTGTCGGCTAGGCCGGCGTCGACCGCGGCCTGGCCTACCAGCACATCGCCCTGCCCGAAGTGCTCGAGCACGAAGTCGCGGGTGACACCGCGGTTGTCGGCGACTGCCTGGACGAACACCTCAGCGAGCGCATCGAGCGTGACCAGGATCTGCGCGCGCCCCTCTTCCGTCGCGGGGTCCACGGCCTTGCGTGGGCTCTGGCTCGACACGATCTCGATGCGGCTCCGGCCCATTGCCTCATCGCGCTTCCTGGTGTCGACGAAGGACGCGCGCACGCCTATCGAGCCGAGAATGCCGGTGGCGGTCGTCACCACCTCATCGGCCGCGCTCGCGAGCCAGTAGGCAGCGGAGGCCGCGGTGTCGGCAGCGAGTGCCACGATCGGCTTCACACCGCGGCCAGCGCGGACTAAGTCGGCGAGCTCGCTGATCCCCGTCACCTCGCCGCCGGGCGAATCGATGGCGAGGATGATCGCGTCGATGCTGGAGTCGCGGAGCGCGGTGTTGAAGTCGGCCGCCAGCTCTTCGTAGGTGACCGCAGCCGAGATCTCAGTAAAGCGGTCGGCGTAGCGGAACATCGGCCCCACAACCGGGATCGTTGCAACGCGATCGCGCGCCGTGGCTGCGCGCGTGTTCTCGAGCGGCCGGCCCAGCTCTGCGGCGATGGCTTCTGGGTCCCGATTCTCACGAAGCGCGATCTCGGTGATGAGCTCCAGCGTATCGGGCATGATCGCCCAGTGCCGCGTGGTGATAGCGTGCAGCACATTGAGGGCGGGCCGCTTGGGCTTCGTCATCGCTTGCCTCCGGCGTTCTGGCGCTCCGCCTGGTCGGCGGAGTCGCGCTGATCGGCGGTGCTGGTGGCTGGCGCACTTGCACCCGCAGGAACGAGCACGGGTGGCTCGAGCCCGCCCGCGACGCGCGCGCTGTGCTCGCGCACCCGCTCTTCGTGGATCTGCTCCGAGTCGCCGCCGTTGTTCTTCACGGCCTCCTTCGCAATCGAGGAGATGCCGATCTGGATGGCCTTCTCCGAGGCATTCACCTCGTCGAGCGGGTTGAGCTGGCCCATCACTGAGCCAATCCACACGGTGCCGAGCCATGCGCGGCGGAGGAGCGGCGACTCGAAAAAGCCGGGCGCGTTGAGGTAGCCGCGCGTAACGGCCTCGGAGATGCCCCACTCGTAGGAAGGCTGGCAGAACTGGCGAACCAGCCAGCCACGGCGCGTCACCACGGCGCGCCACGCCTCGAGGAGTGCGGCACGAGAGGCGGAGTAGGAGCTCGTGAAGTGCTTGACGAGGAACTCAAAGGGGAGCTCGATCGCGACGCCCACCTCGCGGAGCATCATCTCGAAGAACGCCTCGAGCGCCGGGTTCGGGCGCTTGGGATCCGCAAACACGACGTCCTCGCCGGCCGCGAGGTCGAGCATCGCCGCCGGCCCCATCTTGTACTCGGAGCTCGAGACCGAGCGACCCGACGCGGTCGTTGTGTCGGTCGCGTCGATGGGGGCCATGCCGTTCTCGCCGTCGGCCGTCTTGATGAAGACGGTGAAGAACGCGTTCACCACCGCTGCCGCGAGCTCCGCCTCGGAGAGCCGACTGATCTGCTTCAGCGTCTCGATGACGGGCGCCAGGAGCGGCATCCCTCGCCGCTGCCCGGGCCTCGTGGGCCGCATGATGTGGCGCACCTGGCGCTCACCGGTGCGCGCGGCGAACGCGGGGATCCGCTCCCACGCGAAGACGCCCGGCGTGAAGAACTCGCCGGGGTGGCGGTTCAGCACGTGGTACGCGATCGCCATCCCGTCGCCGTCGACCTCGACACCGCCTATCAGCCGATCGGTGTTGAGCGCGTTCGCCGGGTTGCTCACCCGGTCCGCCTCGAGCACTTGGAGCTTGAGCCCCAGCACATCGCCCGGCCGCTCCCGGAAGCGGCGGATGACGAACGCGTCGCCCGATTCGAGCGCGCTCCGAAGCACCAGCTCCTGGAGGCCCGCCATGTTCTCGCGGCCCTCGATGTCGCAGGCCTCGGCGCCGAAGTGCGCCCAGTAGAGCGTTTCGGCTCTGGACTGCCATTCGGCTGCCTGCTCCTGCGTGAGGCCCAGCACCTTCCGGTCGATCTTTGCCTGCGGCTCGAGACCAGTGCCGACGGTCGTCGTGACGATCGTGTTGAGAGCACCGGTGGCCAGCGGGGCGTTACGCGCGAGGTCGCGGCTCCTGGCACGCGTGGTCGGGAGATCGAGCAGCGTGTCGGTGTTCGGGCCACCGAGCGAGGGGAACCAGTCGGTGAGTGCGCGGCGGGTGATGCTCCCGGCGTTGTAGCCGAAGCCGTCGGATGCACTGAAGCCGCGGCTCCTGGCGCCGCGGACGCGGAGCACCGGGGAGTCCGGCGTATGCTCGATCTCGAGCGCGACGGAGCTCTCGCTCATCTCGCTAGCCCTCGCCCGGGATGATCTGGCGCACGCGCATCCCGCCGCGCGTGGAGCGGCCCGCCTCCGCCTGCAGCTCCTTCCGCATACGCCAGAGCTGCGCGAGGTCGGCTCGCGTGAACGTCATATCACCGATCGTGAACGACTGACCCTTCACGAGGATCGAGTCGATCGCGGCATCGATGGTGACGAGGCGCTCGGCTGCGGTTGCCAATCTGACTCCGGCTCGGCGATGGGTAGAAACGCGAAACGGCCCCCGCCAGCTCGGTGCTGGTGAGGGCCGCTTATGAGGCAGCTACTTCTCGGATTGTATGGTGGGCGGGATCCCCGCCCGAGTGGTCATCAATATGCGCCCGTAAGCCGCCTCGTGCAATAGGGTTGGGCGAAGCCGGTCACGGTGAGCGCAGTTGACGAAGGGCGCGCTGCATCTCCTCGGGCAAGGGGGCCGGATCGCGGGGTCCCTTCAACACCTCCACGGGCACGCCGAGGAAGTCGGCCAACTTGCCCGTCGTTCGCTCCCAGCGAGCATCGGACTCTATCGCCATCGCCTCAAACTCCGCAATGCGGCGGGCGCGATCGGCGGGCGTGGGTAGGTCAGGCATCTTCGCCCTCGTCGTGTCGGTGGAACGTTTCCTTAGCCTTCAGGATGGCCAGTTCATCGGCGCGCGATTCTGGTGTCTCGGCCTGCAGAAAGCGAGCGGATGTCTCGACCATGTTCACGCCGAGGTGCAGGAGCAGTTCATCGGGGGTACCCGGCTCGCCGCGTGAGCAGAGGTAATACCGGGTGTGCACCTTACCATCCTCGCCGACTCCCATCTTGCGCGTTCGCTTCTCGTCGAAGGTCACCACGATCTCTTCCGCCATCCTCCCTCCCTGTGAGTGTCTGAACATATCACACTACCCCATTCGAGCGCACTCGCCGGCCGCGCTGCCTCGGAAGCGCTGCAGCTGCTGGCATCTTTGGAAGCTCCGTGATCGCCGGCGGCGCCTGCGGCGCGGGCTCGCTCGCTGGCCGCGGAGGCAGCGCGTCGGCGCGGAGCTGCAGCTGCGCGGCGAGCTGGCCGAGCGAGGCGCGGACCTTGTCGCCGCACGCGTGGAGAGCGGCGAGCGCGTAGACGTCCATATCGATCGCCTCATCGGGTCCGGTCTTCTTGAAAGCAATCACGGTGCGCCCGTCCGCCTTCTTCTTCGGGATCCCCTTGTTGTTACCGAATTGGGCGAGGTAATCCTCATCCATCCCGTCGGGCTGCGGCATGGGGATGTGGATCGCGCCTGGGCGCGGCGGGTCGGCGGGGCCAGGTGGCTCGATGCGAAGGCGCGAGAAGAGACGCGACTTCGCGGTGTGCGTGCCGACCAACCAGAGCTTCACACCCTTTTCCTTCGCCTTACCAGGGCGGATCACCATGGGCTTCCCGATACGCTCCTCGCCCTTCACGGCGATCACGCCTTCCCGCTGGCGGCCCTTTACATAGTCGTACACGAGGTCTGTCTGATCGCCGCTGTCCACGGCGAACTTCTGGATGTAGAGGTCTATCCCCGACTCGTGGCGCCACGGCATCCGCCGAAGGCGATCGAGCGTATCCCAGACGGTGCGGTCCTTCGTGTCACCCATGATCCGGTAGTGCGCGATCTGCCAGCTCTCCTCGCCCGCGCCCCAGCCTTTGACTAGCATCTCGATGCGGTCCTTCTGGATGTCGGCGGATCCCGTCAGGAGTCCGACGCGCATAGGTACCGGTGCCGCGAAGACTTCGCGGCGCCGCTCGAGCACGGAGGCGTCCGCCTTCTCACCGCGCTCCTGCCAGCTCTCGGCCAGCGTGGTATTGAAGAAAATCTGTAGCTTGGTGTCGTCGCCCTGGGCTTTGATGAAGTCCTTCGCGATGTTCGCCCAGCTGGCCTGCGGGAAGAGGGAGTTGAGCTGGTTGATGAACCAGCCGGGTTTCGGGTTGTCCGGGTTCTCGGCAACGAAGTGACCGCTCTGCACCATCCGCCGCTTGAACCGCTCCTCGATCACGCAGCCATTTGCTTCGCATACGTAGTAGGCGGTTTTCGTGAGGTGGCACCTGTGCTTCCCCTCGCCCTCCTTGTCCCAGCGCAGCTGAGAGAACTTGAGCCATTGCTCGTGACCGCAGTGAGGGCAGGGCACCATCCAGCGCCGGCGGTCCGAGTCCTGGTACTCGCGCTCTATCTCATCGGGATCGACTAGCGGCGTGGACCCGGTGAGGATCTTCCGATTGTCGAAACTGTCGGTTCGCTTCTTCCCCAACAGGTAGGGATTCCCCTCGGCGCCGGCGGAGCGGTCGTACGCGCTCCGCTCATCGGAGTAGAAGAAGCGTATCGAGTCCGATCGCATCTGACGCGGGCTCTTGGCGCCGACGATCGAGACGCTCCACCCCGGGCCCGACTTCTGGAGGATGGTGTTCTGCGCATCGCCGGGCCGCGCCTCAGCGATGAGCTTTCGCATCCTCGCCGATGCGCGCACGATCGGCATGAGCTTCTTCTTCGAGAACCGTTCGGCGTCATCGAGCGTGGGCTGCATGACGAGGATCGGCGCCGGGTCCTGGTCGATGGAGTAGCAGATGCCGGCGACCAGGACGCCCACGGTGAAGCCGACCTGGGCGCTCTTGCAGACCACCGCCTCATCCGAGGTAGAGTCGCCCAGCCAGTCGACGAGCTCTCGGAGGTAGGGTGCATTCTCGTACCTGTACGGGCCCGCCTGGCTCGTGTTGTCAGGGGGCAGCCATATATTCTGCTCCACCCAGTCTGACGGCCGCGGCCGCGCCCGGGGCGCGATGACCGAGACGAAGGCGGTGTGTCTACGATCCCGCCACGCTCGCCACGCATCGGGGTGCGTGACGAGGCGAGGTGCAGTCATCCCTCTGTATCCTTGGGCGGCCAGGGCGCGCCGATCTTCTTTGCGGCTTCATACTCCGCGCGTAGCGCGACGATGTCTAGCGGCAGGGGCGCGGGATCACCCGGACCTCTCAGGACATCGACGGGCACACCGAGGAAGTCGGCCAGCTTATGCGCGGTGCGCTCCCACCGAGCTTCGGACTCCGCTGCCATCGCTTCGAACTCTGCGATCCGGCGGGCGCGCTCGGGGGATACGGGTTGGTCGCTCATCCTTCCTCCGGTGGCAATAGCGCGGCGATGCGGTCAGTGATGGACTCTAGTAAGGATTCCGCGCGCAGTAGATCGTCTCGCGTGAACGGCGTCCGCGGCTCGTGCAAGATGCGCCCGATCAGCCGCAACGAGTCGACGTCCTCGCGCGTGAAGCCGAAGGGCTGGCCGTGGAGCGTGAACGCAGCGACGGCGTGGAAGGCACTACTGGGCAGGTGGACACTCTGTGTTTCTCCGTCGTCAATCGCCACCACGCCCTCATCGGTCAGCGCGATCACCAGGTCCGCGCGGATGGTGCCGCGTCGCGCCCAGTCTTCACGCGTCAGCGCCGGCTTGATCTTCTCGCTCATCTCTCCCCCCCGAATAGTGTGACGGTAATCTTCGCCTTCATGCGCCGCGCGTCCACCGCGGCCGCGCGCCGAAGCGCCTAGTTGCGCGCCGGATCAGGCGACCGCCCTCTCTCGCTCCTCATCGAGCTGCTCGTCCGCGTCGTCTCCCGGTTCTGGCTCCGGTGCGTCCGTGTCACCGGCCGCGGTCAGAAGTTCGCGCAGCTCCGCGATCGCCTTGTCGAGCAGCGCGCGCACGGCTCTCGTGTCGGGGAGCGCGACGAGCTCCGGCGCCCATCGACCCGAGAAGTTCCCGAGCGCGGAGTTCATTCCGCCCAAGATGTGCTCGAGCTCCCGCGCGGCGTCGTCCACCGTCATCGTGATGGCGCGCTGGCGCGCGAGCTCCAGCTTTCTAATCTCCGCGTCCGCCTCGGCCTTCTCCACGTCGGCCATCTTCTCGCGCCTGTGGAGTTCGGCGATTGACTCGCTGTCGCCGTTCGGCCGCTGCTTACGTTCCGCCTCCACCTTGTAGCGGATGTACCAGTGGAGCGCGGCCGGCCAGAGGTAGAGGCGCTTCCCCTTCTCGACGCGAGAGGGAAGCCCCTCCTTCACCAGGTCGCGGACGCGCCGAGTCGTGAGGTCGAGCCACTCACTGATCTCAACCTGCGTGAGTTCGCGCTCTGCCACGGCTCTCCGGCTGGCACGATAGTTGGCGCGGCGACCGGAAACGGAACCGCCCGTTTTCGGCCCGACTCAATAGCGAGATTATGCCGTTCGCGGTTACCCGCTCCCCATCCCGTTGGAAGGACCCAACACCCCCCAGGGTGCCTCGGCCGGCACGCTTCTTGGGGCGCGCGATGGCTGCCATCATCTGGCGGTCCTCAGCGCGAACGCGAGTGAGTCGGCGAAGTTCTTCGCCCACCTATCCTCGACGGTCTTCGTCGCGGTGTCGTAGAAGCCGAGCCTGGGCTTGATGGTGACGCGCTCCTTGAAGAACCAGATCGAGTCGATCTCGTCCTTCGACTGGCGCTGGAAGATGCCGACGCCCGGAATGATGAAGGTGCGGCGCTTGCCCTGCCTGAGCGCCGGCAAGTACTCCGTCGGCGTCCGACGCGGCGCGAGGCGGAGGTTGGAGGGATAGAGCCTGCGCGGAATCTCCTTCGTTGCACCGCGCAGCCCCGGCGCCGGCAGGTAGAACGGGAAGGCCGTGAAGGTGCCGCCCTTCTCGTGGCGCGCGAGGATCGCCGCGCGATTGTCGCTAACGCTAGGGAAGAAGCCGGGCCCAGTGATACCGACGGTGACCGAGAGCTTGTGCTTGTTCGAGCGGTCGAACTTCTCGATCTTGATCATCCGCTCGAGGAAGCGCCTGGTCGTGCCGCTCCGGATCGTGAACTTCTTCGGGAGCGACTCGCGCATGGTGCGCTGGAAGTCGAGCGCGGTCTGGTTGAGCGCCTTCGACGTGGCGAACGGCAGCTGCCGCTGCTCCACGTCGGAGAGCAGCTTTGAGACGCCGAAGTCCGTAACCTGGATCCGCATCGTCTGCTCCTATGCCGCCGTGGGCCACGCGGCCCTGAAGTGCGCGAGGATGCCGGCCTCGCTCATTCGATCGAGGATCTCGATCTCCTGCGGTACGACCTGCACCAAGAAGCGCTGCGAGATCTCGCGCACCGTCACCGCGTAGGAGTAGAGCCCGCACTCGGGGCCACTTGTCGCTCCATCGGGCGCCCGATGATAGCAGCGGTGGGCGCCGCGGTGCACATGCCGTGTGCCCCTGATCTTGTGGTGTGCAGCGCAGACCAGTGGCACGTCGAGCGCGATCCAGTCACTCCAGCGGACCGCCAGGACGCCACCCAGCCGGATGACCTCCGGAGAAGGGGCACTCTCGATGGGGCTTGCGCTTGCGTCGCTGCCGATCCTCTCTGACGGTCGCATCGTCGCGGCCTCTCCCGCCGTCGGGATATGAGTGGTGGTCACGTATTAGATAGCGGATTCATGTGCTGGCCGCCATGGGTTTCCGGCAGGTGCTGCGCGCCCCTCACCCTCCCATCCACCTCTCTAACCCTCTCCGTCCACGCCTCCGGCAGTCCGCCCCGTTCCATCTCTGCGGCCAGCTCCCGGAGCTCCGCGCCAAACGCCGCGATGGCGAGAGCCGCGACGTCGTGACGGCGTGTGTCGTGGCTCATCGTACCGGCTCCAGTCTGTCGCCATCCCAGACAGCGAGCCCCAGGCGCACGAGCTGATCGCCGGCCGCGAACCGGTCGCCAACCACCACATCGAGCCCGCACTGCTCGGCGTGCTCACGGTAATCTCGCTGCGCAGGCTCCAGGTCCTTGTCGCCCCGGCCCTGGCGCTTGGTCTCGTGATCCCAGTGCGCCCCGGCGCGTGGGGCGAAGATGCGGAGATCGGGCATACCTGGCGTCTGGCGTGCGGCCCTCGCCTGCGATAGCCAATAGACCGTGCATCCGAAGGCACGATAGACCTTCTGGACCTCCAGCTGCTCCGCCTTCTCCAGTGCGCGCTCATCCCGCTCGAGCTCCACGGCGCTCCGCACCGGGCCGTAGCGGCGGGTTGCTTCCGTCTCCGCGCGCTCCTTCGGCACGCCCATCGACATGAGTTGCACCACGAACGCCTCGCGCGAGACCGCTTCGGGGCTGGCTGTCATGGCGTGGCGCTCTCCTCCGCCGGCAACTCCGCCCCGCACACGTCGCACCTCCGCCATTCGCGGTGGCTCACCACGACGCCGTGCTCGTACTCGGTTTCCGTCTCGCTCGCGACCTTCTTCGGCGGGTGCTTGCAGGTGTTAGCCACGGTCGGACTCCTTGGCGATGGCTACCATATCGTCATGTCCTTCGCGTCGCCGCTGCCGCCGCAGGATGAGCATCGGCAGCAGCCCCATTTGTCGTGCTCCTTCGTGCACTGGATCGGGTCGTTGCATTCGACCCAACCGTCCCCGCCGCACCAATGGCAGTCGCGCTCCTCGGTGTCGTAGGGGTCGTCGTCGAAGTCCTCGGCCGTGCGCTCGCTGTCACCCGCCATTGCCGCCTCCGGGCCGCTCGACGTTGACACACACGGGCCAGCCGAACACGCCCCACACGGGCTGTCCGCCCTTGCGGTAGCAGTCGCGTATCGAATGGGCCGCGAGGATGACCAGCACGATGCACGCGATCAGCCCGAACGTAATGGCGAGGTCGGTCGCGTATGACCTGAGCGTCGTCATGATTCCTCCCCGCTCGGCTCGGAGCGGGCGGCGTCGGAGCGGGTGAATACGTAGCCGTCGGCGGCGCTGTGCGTGACGGTGATCCCGAGCGCCTCGCGCAGCCGACCGATGTCCTCCCCGAAGTCGGTTGTGACCGGCGCCAGTCCGTAGGCTTGGTCAGTGGCCCAATGGTGTGCGCCCTCGCTCAGTCGGTAAATCGCAGCGGCGGCAAGATCCTCCAGCCGCTCCCCATCCTGCCGCGCGGCGGCGAGCTGCTGGCGGAGGGACTCTGCCGCCTTCTCTGCCAGAGCGCACTCGTTCCGCGCGCGATTCAGATCGTCGAGGCGTGACGCGAGGTTACGGTCGTCCGCTTCGTGGCGACCCTCTGCGTTTGCGAGCTGCTGGCGGAGGCGCTCAACTTCGTCGAGCAAGTCGCGCCGGTCGTCTATCGTGCGGTACCCGCGCTTGAGCTGACTCGGGTAGTACGCCGTCTCGTCCGCTGCCAAGAGCCGGCGAATTTCGCTCAGACGCTCGTCGCTCAACCCGCCCGCCGCCTCAGAGCGCGCGGGGGTGGGGGTGATAGCATCACGACATGCCCGACACACGAGTACGTCATCGTCGGTATAGGTCACGCCCGGTTGCCCACACGGGCAATGCTCCTCACTCATCGCCACCTCCCGTGCTCTCGCCCTGTGCGGTAGGGGCGGGGGTGGCCCAGTCGAATACGATCCCCTGGGCCGCCTTTGCCGCATGGCGCTTATGCCAGTGGTCGGCGGGAAGCGCTTCCACGCGCGCGATGTCTCGGCGCTCCGCATCGTCCGCCGAGACATTCAGCGCAGCGGCGAGCGCGAGGAGCGTGAGACCCACGTTGCCCACTTCCGACGCCGGGTCGCCGTTCTCCTTGCCGTACACGCGCGCAACGATCCGATCCAGCACGTCGCGCCATATCCCGCACGCCTGCGCCAGCTCTACGGCCTCCTCGATGAAGCGAGCGGCGCGCTCATAACGAGACATGCTCTCAGCGCCGAAGGTCTCCACCGTCCACGCTGCAACGCGCGATTGCCGCTCGTCACGATCCACCTTCCGCACCGCCTCGTCCGTCGCGGCGCGGGCGGCACGGACAGCCGCGCATGTATCACAATTCTCATTACCGGGGTGTGGCGGCGTTGCGTAGTCCTCGGCCTCCCGCTCCCTCTCGATGCACTGCGTCAGGGTCGGCGCGCGCTGCGTGTCAGTCGGCATGGGCGGGGGCCTCGGCTGGCTCGTAGGTGGCGGCGAAGATGTCTGCCCTGCACGGATACAGCTCCCCTTCCACGCCGACGATAAGCATGTCGCCGCGCTCGAAGCGCACGATCCCGCCAATAGCAGGGATCAGATAGCAACTATCGTCCTCGTGCGTGATCGGGTGTCCCCGATAGTCGAACGACCACGGCATCCCGTTCACGATATTGCCGCCGTTCGCGCGGCCATGCTCCACCAGCTCGTCGAACGTGATCGCCTCGACCGTCACCGGCTTCTTTCTCCAGTACGCCATGTTACCCCTCCTTCCGCCCCGCGCGGGGGCTGTGTGTGGTTCACTTCGGCCGCTCGCCACGGATCAGCGCGAGCCGGTCAGGGTCGTCTAGTTCCTTCGGGCGGTTGTAGCTGACGGCGCCCGTCTCGCCGTCCAACCATACGCCCACGCCCGCTGTCGAAGTCGTGCGCGCCTGAGCATCGCGGTAGTCCCATCCGGCATTCCACGCCTCCCACCGTTCCTGCTCGCGCTTGAGCCGCGCGATGCGCCGCTCGCAGCGGATGTGCGAGGCAATTACCCACGCCACGAACACGAGCGGGACACAGGCCACAGCGATCACGCCCATCATTGCGCACCCCCTCCGATCTCCTCGACCTCGCCGTCCGTGACCGTCACGGGGCGGAGCGCGGGCCGCTTGGGCCGCCTCGGCTCGCGCGTGGTGAGCCAGAACGCGACGACGAGCAGGGCGGCCAGCACGAGGCAGGCGAGGGCGAGTGTCAGGTCAAGCATTGGGCGCCCCGCTGTTCGACGTGAGCTTCATCGTCTGCCCGCAGCACATCGGCCAGCCGTGCTTGAGATAGCGTCCGCAATCCTCCGTGGTCGCCGCTCGCTTGCTGCGGCACTCGTCGCATTCCAGGAAGGCACCATTCGGCCACACGTCAGCCGCGATGTTCCGTTGCAGGTTCGCCAGTTTAGAGAAGTCCATCTCACTCCCTCCCCTCGTTGATTGTTGCGTGGTCAAGCGTGGTCGTGGTCATGGATCTCTCCCGTAGACGGCCGCGCCTACTAGCTCGCGGATGCCGTAGCCCGTGCGCCGCCTGGGCCGCTCCTCCCTGGCCCACCCTTCGCCCACGCCATGCAGGTCACGGTCGTGCACCACGTAGAGCCGACCCATGTCGCTCATCTGCACGCGAGCGTGGCAGATGTGGCAGGGTGGCGCCTTGCGGATGCTCGCCAGTTCCGATTCGTTGGGCGGCGCGGGTGGCCCAACGAGCTTGATGAGCCGCACGGACCAGTCGGGGAACGACTCACCCTTCCGGCGCCGCCCCTCCCGCGCCAATAGCTGCCAGATGTCCCGCACCGTCATGCCGTCGCCTCTCGTGGTCTGTCGTGTTGCGTCCCGTTGGCCGCGGCGGCCAGCGCCTCGGCGAATGTCTTGCGCTTGATCCGAAACCCGATCTCATCCGCATCGGCCAGCGCCTTGAGCCCACCCGCGGCGCTTATCGCCCGCCGCACCGGCTCCGATTGCGCGTGGTGCCACTCGGGCGGCACGCGTTGGTATCCGCCCATCGCGTTCACGACCCGCATCAGGTCATCGAACACCGCGTATTCGTCGGAGAGCGGGGAGGCGCGAGGCGGCGCGAGAGGAGCGGCGCCATTCGGAGCGGGTGGCGTCCACGGTTGCTCGAAGTGCAGCCCCGGCCCGAAGAACCGGGCCGCCTGCATCACCCACTCGGTGCCGACCTTCCCCGTCGCCTCGCAGAACGCTGCGTATCGACGCATGCCGGCCAGCATGTCAGCTTCCCGCGCACCGCCGCGCACCCTGGCGGTCCAAGCCTTTCGGGCGTCGGCCCTGCTGTTCGACCCGGCGCGCTTCGGGTAGGCGGCCCACGCGGCCTCGAATTCGGGAGAGGCTGGCGCGCTGGCTGACGATGCAGGCTTCGGCTTTGTATGTCCGCGCGGCTTTTCGCGCGGAGATGTAGTTGTTCTACTCTCTACTCTCTCCTCTCTCCTAATCGCCGGGGCATTGCCCATCCCTTCCTCATGCCCTTCCGATCCCTTCGTGATCCCATCGTCAGGGGTATCAGTATCGGGGAACCATGCCCTGTACCGTCGCTTGAACAAGGCGATGATCCCGACGTTGGGCAGGCTCGCGATATGGCGCTGCACGCTCTTTCGGTGGTTGGCGTTATCGACGCCGAGTCCGGGCTCGAACTCGAACCCGCGCACGATCCACACGACGTTGTGCTCGCGCCTGATCCAGTCGTTGTCTTCGAGCTCGCAGAGCGCGCGCTCCACCGTCGGCTCGTCGTGTCCGGTCTGCTCTGATAGCGTCGGCACCATTGCCCGGATGACGCCGATCCCTGTAGCGCCGAGCGAGAGCTTGAGCGTGTAGAAGAGGAGCTTCGCCTCCGGCGAGAACGCCTGGAAATCCGGCCCGTCAACGATCACGGTGTAGATGGCACGATATTCGCCACGGTCATTCATGGCATCACCACGTCGCCCCACACGGAGCGAATGAAAGGATCTTGCAAATCGACAAGCGGCTCGTCCGCGCACGCCCGGCCTTGCTCGCCGGGCATGGCGACTATCACCCGCCGCACGATCGGCCGGATGGGCTCAGGCGGCTCGGTCGCCGTCGCGCGCTCGCGCTTCATGCGGCCTCGCTCGGCCGGAACACGACCACGGCGCACGGGAACGGAGCCGAGTAGCGCGTACCCACGAACCGGATGCGGCCTCGGATGAAGCGGATCTCGCCGCGCATGGCGTAGTCGTGCCACCACGCGCTATCGGTGCGGGCGGGGACGAGACAGACCACCACGGCGCCGCGCCGCGATTCCTCCCACGCCTTGCGCATCCACGCGCCGATCTCGCGGCCATAGGGCGGATTCATCCAGCATGCACCGCCGTCGCGGTCCCACTCGCGCGAGAGGCCATCATCTTCGGGGGTGAAGTAGCGCGCGCACTTCGCGTTCTCCGCTGTGGCGCACACGTCCAGCGTAAACCGGAACTCCGCATCCAGAGGAGCGAACGTGGAGACGGGCGTCTCGTAGTCCGTGCGGAGCGGAACGGGGCGGTGGTAGACCTCGACGGCCGTCGTCATGCCGCACCATCCACGATCTCAAACCGGCACCGCTCGCACCCCGCTATCCCCGGCTCTATCCGGGTCAGCACGCCCGCCGCTTCGAGCGCTTCGACGTCGGCCGCGTCCACCGGCTCAGTGCCGGCGAGGTAGGCCCAGGGCGAATCGTGGCAGCCGTCCGCGCGCCGCATGCGGACCACGCCGCCAGAGTCGCGGATCGTGCGGGCGATTGTGGCGAGGCGGGTCATGCTACGGCCTCCACCACATGCGCCGGCGCGTTTGCCTGGAACACCGCCCGCGCGAATCCCATCGGCGTCGCGGAGCGGAGCGCGGCACGGTCAGCGCTCGGCGCCATCAGGTGCATCTTGCTGCCTTCGGTCGCTGCGACGGGACGCTTCGGCGGCATGACGAATCCGCCACCCGTCCAGAGGCAGGTACGCTTCGTGTACGGATCGCCGTAGTCGCACGGGTCGAAGGTGTGATCCGGCTTCCGCCAGCAGGTCGAGAGGCGAGATACCGGGTTCTCCAGCATCCACGGACAGCCGTACCACTCGCAGAGCTTCCGGCACGCTTCCACGATCTCGAGCGCATCGATCAGCGCGCGGAGCCCCTTCCGCGCGAAGTCGCGCGCGCCGCTCACGGCCAGATGCGTGCAGGGAGGCGCGGCGAAGATCATGACGGGCGTGGCGCCTGTGTCTGCCGGCGTGACCGATCGCACGTCGGCCCAACGATAGGTGATCCGGCCTTCGGTCCTGTCCGCGCGGATCGAGTGCGTGAGATCCAGGCACAGGCAATCGTATCCCGCCTCGGCCCACGGGCGCACGATGTTGCCGGTCGCGTCGCAGAGCGACAGCACGAGAGGCGCGCTCACCTCCCCACCTCCGCCGCATCCAGCACCCGCCTGGCCTCACGTATCACGCCCCGTAGCCGCTCGGCCTCCGCGCCCGGCCGCTCCTCGCTCACCAGCTCGCCCACGGTGCAGCCGATCGCAGCCGCGATAGCCATGACGATCCCGATGCTTGGATTCGGCACCTCGCCGCGCTCGATCTTGCCGACGTAGCCGTGGCTCGTGTGGATCCGCCGTGCGATCGCGTCCAACGTCACGCCGCGCCGCTCGCGGTAGTCGCGGATAGCGCGGCCGATCGCGGGGCCGGGGGTGAGGGTGACGTTGGTCATGCGACCCTCCGGAACGTGAGCGCCCATACCCACGGGTTCACGTCCCAGCCGTAGCCGCGCTTGGCGTTCAGATGCTCCCATGTGTTGCCGAACGCCCCGCGCGCCGTCGGGAGCGCGATGTCTCGCTCGCTAAGGGGCGCGAGGTCGCGCCCCTTGACCTCCGACGCAGCCGCGAACCGGCTCAACGAGCCGACGCGCGACCAGTCCATCGACCAGCCGGCGTCTCGCTGCGTCGCTCCCTCCGCCCGCGCGTCCTCCTCGCTGATCTCCTGCACCCGCTGGACGCGAACGTCCGTGATCTCCAGCGTGATGCGCGAGGCCCAGCGGGGCATGTGGATGGAGGGGCGCCAACGCAGCTCGCGCGCGAAGAAGTCGGGATCTTTGTCGGTGGGCACCCACGCCGATCGGCGGTCTTCCCATGGCAGATCAGCTAGGCTCTCATCCCACGACACGATCGCGTTGTCCGCGCGGTAGTAGAGATACCGGAACGCCCGCGACGTGCGCAGCGACCTCGGCACCTCGTGCCACCAGAGCGGCCCGTCAGGGAATGCGGGGTTGCAGCTGCCCGTATCGGCCTGCCACGCCTCCCGCACCCAGAGCCGGTCGCCGGGCTGGCCGTAGGGACAGCGGAAGAACTTCTCGGCGGGGCCTTCCTCACCGGGCACGCCCTTCCAATAGCCACGGCCGGAGATGTGGCCGGGTGGCGTGAAGCACGTATACCCGAACTCGCTGACCCACTCGGGCGGCTGCGGATTCACCACCCGCCGCGTCTGCACCTTCCGCCCGCCGAGGATGGCTCGCACCATCTCGCCGCTGAACAGGATCGGGCGCTCGCGCACCGCTACGGCTGGCGCGCTCACGACCCCACCTCGCTCGGCCGGCCTGCGCCGTCCAGCGCCACGCCAGCTATCGCCGCGTGGAGCTCTAGCTGTGCTTTCTGGTCGCTCAGCGTCCGCGCCGCCGCGATATGCTCCCGTATCTCCCGCGTGATCCGCGCGTGCTCCGTGGCGAGCGTGGAGAGGGAGGAGAGGGGGGCGGTCATGGGGCGACCTCGTACAGTGCGCGGCTCACAAGCCGGGACAGCGCGATGTCGCCCACCAGATCGTCCATCGTGCGCGTCCAGTCGGTGAGCTTCGCGACGGCGAGTGCGCCCCTCTGCGCGTCCGCTCGGCGCATGAACCCCTTCGCGATCGCACGGCCGCTCGATGCGTGCGTAATCGAGTAGCGACCCAGAAACTCGGACGGGTCAAGCTGCACGACCGCCAGCCCCGGCGCGCGCTTGTGGAACCACGCGAGCGCTGGCTCGCCATCTTCCGGTGCGCGCGTCGTGACGATGCGGCACGCCCCGCGCTCCCATCCGTTGCGCCCGCTCATAGCCGCTCACCTCCCGCGCACAGCGCGAGCGGGGAGGGGAGGGGTGTGCAGGTGGCGACAGGGTGACGGTGCCGCGTGCTTGTTTCGGTACTTGCGCGGGCCGTCCGGGCGGTATTAGGTTCGCCGTCGTGGGGGGAACGGCGATTCCCGACCGTGGGAAAGGTTAGTAGGTGCTGTGGGTCGCAGGTTCGAGTCCTGCCTGGCGCGTGTGCACGACAAGGGGAATGCGCCCTTAGCTCAACTGGCAGAGCAAATGACTCTTAATCATTAGGTTGTAGGTTCGATTCCTACAGGGCGCACTGAGGGGCGCGATGGTCTAGACCATCGCGCCCCTCTTCTCATCCGGCGCTCGGCGAGCGAGCTTCCGGCGCAGCCACGCAGGTGACGTCCAACCGGGCCGAGGACCCCCGACCATGAGCTTCTTCGAGTCTAGTTCAGACAAGCATCGCGGAGCGCCCAGCATTGCTCCGCGAATCGTGATGCGCAGCGGCGCGCTCCGCGCGAGAACCGCTTCCGGGAGCAGGTCGCGACGCGCGTTGGCGCCCATCGTTCTCGCGGCATGCGCGGCGCTCGCTACGATCGTGTTGGCGGCGCCGCCGGCGACTGCCCAGGCTTCATCGAGCGGCGCCCAGGCGGACGTACCGTCGTCTGGCAAGGAGCTGCTCCAGCGCATGCACGACAAGTGGGCGACCGGCACTCCCTGGTTCAAGACCCTGATCTTCACGCAGCGCACGACCATGTTGCGCCGCGATGGGACCAAGAACGTCTCCACGTGGTACGAGTCGGTGCTCGCGCCCGACCGGCTGCGCATCGACTTCGGCGATCCGTCCGAGGGTAACGGCGTCGTTTACACCGCCGACAGCGTGTACGTGGTGCGATCGGGGAAGGTGGAGAGGAAGTCGGCCGACGGGAATCCATTTCTCCCCTTCGTGATCGGCGTGTACACTCAGCCGCTGGAGGCGACGCTCGCGCAGCTGGAGCCGCTGGGGATAGACATGAGCCGGGTGCGGAGCGACAGCTGGCAGGGGCGGCCGGTTTACGTAGTGGGTGCCCAGAGTGCGAGCGACACTAGCTCGGCCCAGTTCTGGGTGGACGCCGATCGGCTGATCCTGCTGCGGATGGTGCTGGCGCCTTCGGCAGAGGCCGGGGCCCGCTCCGAGCCGCTCGACATCCACCTGGACGAGTACGTCGAAGTGGGTGGCGGTTGGCTGGCGACGAAGGTGGTGATGTACGCAGCCGGGGTGGCGCGGCAGACGGAGGAGTACAGCGATTGGAAGGCGGGCGTAGAGCTCTCGCCCGACTTTTTCGTGGCGGAGAAGTGGGGTGAGGTGCCGCACTGGGCGGTGTCGAAGCAGTAGTTCTCGGCAGTGGCTGTATGGAGCCCACTCCCCCTTGAAGTGGGGGATCGTGGTGTCTAGAATTGATGTTCCCCGGACGCGCGAAGTAGAGCGGGTCTGGCCCGATCGGCGCTCGCGGAAAGTTAGGCGGGGGGTTGACCGGGCAGGGGAGTTGGGTTACGATTGTGGGCTGCCGCGGAAATAGTCATGCAGGCGATTTCACGTGGTGGTGGCGGCGGTTTTCGGAACTGCTGCCGGTCGGGTTGAGCGGCGCGGAAGTTAGCCGCTGGGCTTGACTTGGACCACACGGCATTGTATTATTAAAGGCTGTCGCGGAAAGCGACACCCAAGCTTTTTGAAAATCGATGTGAGAGAGGATTGTGCGAGGCGGACTCGTTGATCTTGGGACTCGTTCGGTGTCCTGAGGGAGAGTTCAGACCTGAACAATTTCGTGATTCGGACATTGTCACGCGTAAGCGTGATGACGTTACGAAGAGCCATTCAAGACTTTTCAATTATTGGAGAGTTTGATCCTGGCTCAGGACGAACGCTGGCGGCGTGCTTAACACATGCAAGTCGAGGGGGCTACTTCGGTAGTCACCGGCGAACGGGTGCGTAACACGTGAGCGACCTGCCCCACCGGTGGGGAATAGTCGGCCCAACGGCCGGGTAATACCGCATTCGCTCTTTTCGGGGCATCTCGAGGAGAGGAAAGCTCTGGGCAACCAGGGCGCCGG
>DASSNL010000159.1:0-27973 GCA_035688075.1 Gemmatimonadaceae bacterium | reverse complement strand
TAGACACGCCATCTTGAGGGGGTGGTGCCGCGAGGCGTAGCGGTTCGAGTCCGCTCCAGGGCATATCGCCAGCGTAGCTCAGTGGTAGAGCACTCGATTCGTAATCGAGCGGTCGTCGGTTCAATCCCGACCGCTGGCTCTAGAGCAGATCGCTCCAGAGAGTAACATACGGAACCAGTACGGCCCGCCCTTCGAGAAGGGCGGGCCGTTTTGTTTTCTGTCCGCATGTTCGATCGCATGCACTGCCCTTTTGGGCCCTGGGAGAGGGCCCCGCCGCGATGCGGGCGCTGGGGAGACAAATGACCATTCGCGGGGCATATCAGTCTAACTACCGGGCGCCACCGTGCGCCTTTCTCGACTGATCGCAGCTTCGATTGCCTCCTCACAGGAGCTTCCCGCAATGCGCAGCGTAGTTCTTTTCCTGCTCTGCACCCTGAGCGCATCCGTCGCGGCGCAGGCGCCCGACATCACTCCCTCGGGCGATCCCTCCGTCAAGGCCGATACCATCTACCGCCTGGCTGTGAATCCGGCGGATCACGAGGGCGAGTCGTTCGTGTACCTGCTGGATGATGGCGTCGTGGTCTATCAGGCGAACGGGCAGTACAGGCAGACCTATCGCCAGGTTGCGCAGATCCTCACGCAGGACGCGGTGGAGGACTGGGCCGAGCAGAGTTTCTCGTACGAGCCCGGCCACCAGAAGTTGACGGTGAACTGGATCCGCGTGGTAAAGCCGAACGGCGAAGTCGTGAGCGCGGAAGCCGCGCACAAGCAGGACTCCGACATCCCGGCCACCATGGGGAATCCCGTGTACGCCGACCGGAAAGTGCGCCGCTACTCGCTGAGCGGAGTCTCGGTGGGAACCATCGTGGACTACAGCTTCACACTGGAGGAGTTGAAGCCGTATCGCCCAGCCGACTTTCTCACGAGTTGGTCCATCACGACAGGTTTGCCGACGCAGCGTTCGCGCTACATCCTCGATGTGCCAGCGAACGTGAAGATGAACATCCTCGAGCGCAACATCGCCAATCCGAAGAAAGTGGCGACGGCGCATGGGCGGCGCGTCTACACGTGGGCGGCGCGCGATCTCGAGAAGCCCAAGTCCGAGCCCTTCGCCGCCGATTCCAACGGAGTATTCCAGTCGGTACTGATCTCGGCGCCCACGACTTGGCAGGACATCTCGAAGTGGTACGCGGGCCTCGCGCACGATCGCTACGTGCTCACGCCGGAACTGGAAAGCAAGTTGCACGAACTGGTGGCGGGAGCGCGCACGCTCGACGATTCGCTGAGCGCCGTGCAGCGCTGGGTGGCGCAGGACATCCGCTACGTCTCGCTCTCGCTCGGCATCGGCGGCTACCAGCCGCGTCCTCCCGCGGAAGTTTTCAAGACGGAGTACGGCGACTGCAAGGACAAGGCGACCATCTTCGTGACCATGGCACAGCGGATGGGCGTGGAAGCGTACCCCGTGCTACTGAGCGCCGGCGGGAAGGTGGAGCGTTCACTTCCTTCGATCGATCAATTCAATCACGCGATAGCGGCGGTGAAGCTCGGCGGGAAGTACATGTACGTCGACCTTACATCCGACCTCACGCCGTGGGGCGCGCTCCCCGGTCCCGATCAGGGTCAGTTCGCGCTGGTCGTGCATCCCGACGGACACGCCGACGAAGTCACGCTCCCCCAGGATCCGCCGACCGCGAACCTCTCGCAGACCAGCTTCAAGGGCGAACTCACGCCCGATGGGCACGTGAACCTCCATTACACGGAGCGCGCGGAAGGGCTCAGGCAGTACGGCCTTCGCGGACTCTTCACCACACCGATGGATTCAACGAAGCGCGACCGGTTCATCCGCGCGCTCGCGGGCAACACCTACCCCGGCGCCACTGGTGACAGTCTCGTCGTGTTCGACGGGAAGGATCTGAAAGCGAAGACCGAGATTTCCATGGCGGTCCACGGCGGGCAGGCGGCGAAGGTGTCGGGGCAGAGCGCCATACTCAGTCTTCCTCCGTCGTTCAGCTCCATGGCTGGACTGCAGACGCTGGCGACGCAGCTCGAGTCGGCGAAGCCGCGCGCGTATCCGATAGACGTGGCGAGCGTGATAGGGCCGATAGTAGGCGTGTCCGAGCTCGTGCTCGAGCTGCCCGAGGGGTGGCAGGCGGATCTCCCGCAGAACGTGACGGCGGAGAGTGCGTACGGTAGCTACACGGCCGAGTACTCGCAGAACGGGCGCGAGCTGAAAGTGCGCCGGCGCATGGCAGGTCGGCGCGGAGTGAAACCGCCGGAGGATGTGGACGCGCTGATCGGGTGGCTACGTGCGGTGGCGAAGGACGACGTGCAGTACATCGTGCTGCAGCTGCCGGCGGTGGTGGGGAAGTGAAGGCGTAGCTTGTACCGCGGGGGCTGGCTCGCTAGCTTTGCATGTCGAGCGGCGAAGCCGCTCTCCGCGGGCGTAATTCAGTTGGTAGAATGCCAGCTTCCCAAGCTGGACGTCGCCGGTTCGAGTCCGGTCGCCCGCTCTGGATGCTATTGTGAGATAATAATTTACGAAATTCGGCTGCCAAGATTGGCAGCCGATTTTTCGGTGTCCAACGGCCCCCGGAGCGGCCCCCAGCAGCGATAGCGTGGGGGCCGTTGTTGTTGGTCAAGTGTGATCGTCACGGTATTGCGAGCCGAGGCAACGACTTGCGAATGCGGCGGCTGCAGTTGTGTGGGTTATACCGATCGAGTCCGTCGTGCATACCAAGCTGGACGTCGCCAGTCAGCAGTGATCGGTTGTGTCGCTCACTCAGGCCCTCGGTGTGTGACAAGATCCTGGGGGAGGACTCGTCAAGTATCGGAGCGGAGCCGTTCTGGCTACGAGCCGCGCCTGATTTCGTGAGTGAACCGCACCGGCTTCGTTGGAGACTCGTTGGTGTGAGTATTCAGGCCGCCGCCGGTGCAGCCTGAGAGACAGCAAACTGCTTCTCACACTCCGCTGGGGGAAGGTAGCCCAGCGCTTCCATGAGTCGGTGGTTGTTGAACCACCACACCCACTCGAGCGTCGCCAGATCCACGTCGTCGAGTCCCTTCCACGGGCCCGCGTGATGGATCACCTCCGTCTTGAAGAGGCCAATGACAGACTCGGCGAGAGCGTTGTCGTACGCGTCACCCCTGCTTCCCACCGACCCCTCGAAGCCTGCCTCGGCGAGCCGCTCGGTGTAGCGGATGGAGAGATACTGCGACCCGCGGTCGCTATGATGGATCAGTCGCCCGTCCGTCTCCCGCTCGTAAGTCGCCTGCTCGGGGGCATCGAGCACCAAGTCAGTCCTCATCGCGCTCGACGCTCTCCAGCCGACGATCAGGCGCGAGAAGACATCGATAACGAAGGTCGCGTACACCACCCCTCTCCACGTCGCGACGTGGGTGAAATCCGCAACCCAGAGCTCGTTCGGCCGATGGGCTTTGAAGGAGCGCTTGAAGGAACGCTTGACCAGCTCCAGCGTCCGCTCGCAGGAGAGATCGGCCGAGATGGTGGTGCACACCCTCTTCCCGCCTCGAACGACGCCCTGGAAGCCCGCGTCGCGCATGAGCCGCTCCACCGTGCACCGCGCGACCGTGACGCCCTCGCGCCTGAGCTGGCGCCAGAGCTTCCTGGCGCTGTAGACACAGCGGTTCGCTTGCCACACGCGCTGGATATGGACAGCGAGAGATTCGTCTCGCCTGGCTCTCTCGGAACGAAGAGAAGGGTCTGCTTCTCTTGCCTTGTGCGCGTAGTAGGTGGACGGAGCAATCGGCAACAGAGCGCTAGCACCTGGCAGATCGGCTCGACTCCGTACTCACCGCGGTGGAGGTCGATGAAGGAGACCATCACTTGGGTCGGCGGTCGAGCTCCGAGCCGGCCTCCGCCAGAGCGAAGTATGCTGATGTCTTCTTGAGGATCTCGTTCGACCGACGGAGCTCACGGTTCTCCCGCTCGAGCTCCTTGAGCCGCTCCCGCTCCGCGCTCGAGAGCCCGGGTCTCTTCCCAGAATCTCGCTCGGCTGCCCGGATCCAGTGCCTGAGCGTTTCAGCCGAGCAGCCGAACTTCTCCGCGATGGACGTGATGGCTGCCCACTGCGACGGGTACTCCTCGGCATGTTCCATGACAAGCCGGACCGAGCGCTCCCTGACTTCAGCCGAATACTTCGTTGCCTTTCCCGTGACTCCAACCTCTCAAGTGTTGGAGCCTCCGTCAAACCCGGGGTGGTTCACGCTGTCGTTTCGGCCACGATCGTGACCAGCGGCGCGCCGGGCCCGTCTGCGCTCGTGAATGCACAGCCGCGAAGCACGTGAATCCCCGTCGCGTTGAAGAAACCAGGACTCACGTCCTGCGTGCTCACCGGTATCCGGCATGCGGCGATGCCTCGGCAGAACCGCGAAAATCCCTCCGGCCTCCCTTGGATCGTTACATAGTCTTCGCCCAGGCGCACCATCATGCTCGGTGCGAGCGTTCGCCAGACGGCCACGTTACGATCGCCGACAAGACCGCTGAAGCGATCGAGGAGCCGCTGACTCAGTTCCTGCGCGTGACCGGGGTCGGCGTACCGCGTGCCATGAAAATCGAGCGTGGCCACGAGCAGATGATCAGAGTCGTATCCCACGTCCATTCGCTGCAAGTGCAGGAATGACCGGGTCAGCGTACCGGCAACGCCAAGCAGCATGAGCGTCAGTGCGATCTGGATGCCGACCGCCGCCTGGCGCAGATGGCGCTGGCGCCCACTCCCGCTCGCGTCGACGCCCCCATCGCTCAGTCCAGTGAGAATGTCCAGGCTGATGATAATCTGTACGATCGGAGCGATGGAGATGACGCCGCCAGCAGCGATCGTCATGGCGCAGGTAATGCCCAACACAGGCGCGTCGAGGCGGAGCACCAGAGGCAGGTTAAGTCAGCGCTACATGAAGGCCGAGGCGAGGTCGGTGTCCCACGCGGCGAGCAACAGCCCAAGTGTGCCACCGACTGCCGAAAGCAGAAGACTCTCGACCAGGACCTGGCGCGCGAGCCTCCAGTGACTCGCACCTAGCGCCGCTCGCACAGCCATCGTACCGCTGCGTCGGAGCGTGCGTATGACGGCCAGGGTCTGGAGATTGGCCAGAAGGGTGAGCAGCATCGCTCCGACCGCACCCGCGAGCAGTAGCAGCAGGGTGGATCGAGGCATCCTGCGCTCCAGCTCCACGAGCGATTCACGCGATCATCGCTTCCAATCCTCTGCCGCCAGAGGGCACGGCTCAGTACGACTGCGGGCGCAGCTCCAATCGCGGCGTCGCGCTCGTCGAGCGAGCGTCCCCTCATTGCCGGGACGCCGAGGAACTAGAAGAACTCACCGCTTACGGAGGTACGAGACGCGCGTGCCCCAGCGGAGGTGCCCTGGAGAAGCGCGCCGTTCCACTTGTAGGCAGCGATCCCGCTGAGGAAGTGTGTCTGCGTCCGGACGGCGCGAAGTTGCTTGCCGGTGAGGAGATCGGGACATCGCGCGTCGCAAGCATCTCCATCAGTCGCCATGATCTGCACCAGTTCGTGCGATCTGGCATATGGAGCAGGATGAAATGCTGATGCTTCAATGATGGCCAAGACGAGCGCTGATGCTCCGATCCCAAGGACCAGGGAGAGGAGCATCGAGAACAGGCAGCCGCGCGACTTCAGGAGTGAACGGCAGGCGTAACGGATCTCGTATCCGAACTCGCGCATGAGGCGGGATCGGAGAGGATGGTATATGCCAGCCCGGTGTTTACGCGCGGCAGCACGTGTGGCCTATGAGAAGTACGTTCGGCCCGAGCTTCAGCAACGGCAGAGAGTTCGCGGGCGACCCAGACGAGTACAGCAACGGGTCGCGAGAGGGGGCACCCGGCCTCAAGGGCGTCGCGAACTGAACGCCCGCGCGTAGTCCTCCTGGATGAGGCGGTAGCACACGCACGCGGCGCCTTCCAGGCGCGCCCGACTGGTGACGCTGATCTTCCCGCGGCTGTAGCGAATGGCGCCGGCTTCCCGTAATCGACGTGCCGTCGCCGACACCGTCGGCCGTTGCACATCGAGCGCTTGGCCGAGGCACTCCTGCGTGAGGAAGAACTGATCGGCGCCAACGCGGTCGTGCGCCATGAGTAGCCAGCGCGCGCAGCGTTGCTCGACGGTGTGACGCTGGTTGCAGGCCGCGCATTGCGAGACCTGACCAAGCAGGGTCTGCGTGTAGCGCAGCATCAGCTGCCGGAGTGCCGCGCCATCGGTCAGTGCGCGCCTGAAAGCTCCCGCCGTCATGCGTCGGCTCTCATCCGGGACTAGGGAGACGGCCCCGGTCCTGGCGCTGCTGGCGCCCAGAAAGATGCCGACTCCGACCATCCCTTCGTTTCCCACGATCGCCACCTCCACGGCGGGGCCATCGCCTACGAGCGTGGGCAGCGACACGATACCGTGTTGCGGAAAGTACACGTGGGTGATGCGCTCACGGGTCTCGAACAACACGCGGCCATGGGCGAGCGAGACGGTCTCGAGTGCGGGAAGGAGCCGCTGATAATCCGTAAGTGGGAGCGCGCGTAGCAGTCGGTTGTGTTCGCTGTGGGTATCGTCGGCGTGTCCGTGCATATGCGCCTCCCGAACCGTCGCACATGGGGGAAACCCACCTGACGGCAGAGGACGAGGCGGCGTCGCCGAATCCGGATGTCGAGAGATGAATGACCGGCACACGATGCCGCGTGCCGCATAGAGATGATGAACGATAGTACGGCGTCTCCATCATGTGGCGCGCCGGCCAGCCCGGCACGGGCGCACCGCCTGAGCGGCTGTCATGCGTGCGCCGGCGGGCGCTGGATGCGCACCGGCGGCTCGCCGGCCACCGAGCCGGAAGCGGATCGTGCTTCCGCGTCCTGACAGTGGAGATACTCGTTCTGGTCGTGGTACAGACCGCCGGCCGGGAGCGCGTCCCAGAGCGAGCCCAGGTCGCGCCGCACGCGATCGCCGTAGAACGTCGGCAGAGTCGTGGTCTCACCATCGAAGAATCGTCGAACCGACGGGTCGGTGCGGAGCAGCTCGCGTACGCGCGCGTGGTGCCGGACGCGCCCGTACCGCTCGGATGAGAGCGCGCGTGCCACGTTCATCCACTTGGGAATCGCCCCGCGGTTCACCCGCAGGCGTCGCATGATCTGGGATCCTGAGAAGGCGTAGCGCTCCAGATTGAGCAGGTGATCGTAGAATGCCGGCCACGTATAGTGCCTGGGCACGACGTTCATCGCCTGACTCGCGTCGAGGAAGTGGAACGGGAACGACAGCACGCGCCCGGCGCGCTGCAGCTGGAGGTTCAAGGGCGCTGCGCGCCCGAAGGCGGACAGGAGCGAGAACGCCGGGAACACGCCCGGGACGAGGTCGAGAAACCGCTTGGTGAGCTCGAACGGCTCCGGCCCCTGATCGCTGTCGAGCCCGAGCACGAAGTTCGTCTGCACGTACGGAACG
The DNA here is from genome assembly GCA_035688075.1 of Gemmatimonadaceae bacterium. Classification (GTDB taxonomy): domain Bacteria; phylum Gemmatimonadota; class Gemmatimonadetes; order Gemmatimonadales; family Gemmatimonadaceae; genus JADGGM01. The sequence continues at coordinate 20,523 of DASSNL010000159.1, read as the reverse complement.
TACCGCAGGATCAGATTGACGTGCTCGGCCACGCGCTTGACCTTGTCGAGTCCGACCTCGCGCCCGGTCCTCGCCTTGTTCCCCAGCGCGAACCACGACTCGATGCCAGGGAGGATCACCTTGAAGCCGTTCGTGCGGAGACGCGTGAGGTGCGGCTCGGACAGGAGCGAGAGGCTGCTCTCGGCAAAGAAGTCGATGCGGCCTGGCGGCACGGCCTCTTCGATGGCACCCATGTAGTCATCAAAGCGCACGCCGAAGTTCGGGTCGTGCCACCCGACGCGCGGGCGCGGCACTTTCGTGAGCAGGAACCTGAGGTCGTCGCGGATCTGGTCGAAGCCCAGCGGCTGGTAGGCGACCGTGGAGTCGATGCAGAACGCGCACGTGTACGGACAGCCAAGGCTGCCGATCATGGGGACGACCTTGAGGACCGGCGCCTTGGCGAGCGTGGGCGCGATGAACTTCCAGCGCTCCTGCACGCTGGGCAGCGCCTGCGGCTGGCGCAGCGCACTGAGGCGAAGGCCGATTGGGCGGTGTGGTGCGCAATCCCGCAGCACGTCATCGATTAGGGTCTTGTCGGTGAAACCGAGGACGTAGTCGAAGTAGCGCGCGGCATCGTGTGGGTAGCATCGCGCGTGCGGGCCGCCGAGCACGCTCACCGCGCCCCGCTGGCGGTGCAGATTGCTGATCGCGTAGGCGAGATGGGCTGCCTGCGTGAAGGCGCCGATGAAGAGCAGGTCGCTCTCGACGAGGACCTCGCGCGCCAGGTCCTCGAAGCCCGTGTAGCAGACGAAGCGGACATCGTGGCCGGCCTGCTCGCACCACACCGCGACGACTTGCGGCATGATGCTGGCGAGGTTCGCGTTCATTAGCCGCGCGTACAGGGCGCGGGTAGGGCGCTCGTTCGTGAGATCGAGAACGGTAACGCGGAGTCGACGCACGTAGCCTTCTCACTCGCGCTCGGGCGAGTGTCGATGAGGTTTGCGTGCGTCGTGGGGGCGGCGGCCGTCGGCGCCGGCGCACAATCAGTTGTTCGGCGGTGAGTTGTTGAGGAGCAAGCCGTCGCTCCTCCCCGGTATGTCATCTAGCAAACATAGCGCCAGGGTGCCTGATTGCCCGGGCGGAGTTCCGGAGCATCGCCACCGACGACGACGCGAGATCCGTGAGTCTGCGAGAACGCCGGCCGCGGGCACACCCGCCTGGGTGCCAGAGTCTCCTGCGGATCTAGGCTGGGGTGGGAGCGAGGCGTTCCATGAGGGACTGGGCCGCCATGCGGTACGCGCCGGTATCGAAGTTGTCCGGGTCGATCATGGCCTGCAGCGCGTACCCGCTGATCAAGCTGACGGCGACGGCCGCCAGGGCATCGGGCGTCACATCGGTGCCGTTGGCCGGCGCGAGAAGCTCTTCGGCGATCGCCCTGAACGCTGCCCGGTAGCGCTCGAGTGCGGCGCCAATCCGCCGCCGGATCAAAACGCGGCGCACGCCGAGCGCCCAGTATTCAAAGAACAGGCGCCTGCCACGCGGGTCAAGGGAGAGGCGGTCGAGCTCCTGTCGAAGGAGTGCGCCCAATCGCTCGGGCGCGTGCGGGATTCGCGCGACGTCCTTGGACACATGGAGCATGGCAGTGGTCGCGAGCACGCGGTCCAGCAGGGCGCCGATGAGGTGATCCTTTTTCTTGAAGTAGAAGACGACGAGGCCGTGGCTGAGCTTCGCCTTCGCCGCGACGGCGCGCAGCGTGACCCCGTCGATTCCCGTGCGGAGTGCGACCTCATACGCCGCGGTCACGATCTGTTCGCGCCGCGTCTCCTCCGGCGCCTTCGGTCCCGGCATGGCATCTCTCCTGGCGCGATGGTATTCCGGTTGCCCGCGAGGCGTCGACGGGCCTGTGCATGCTGGGCGCCTGGTCCCGCCCAGTCGCGTTCTCTATTGACCAAACGGATAATATATAGTATCATTCATTGTCCGACTGGTCAATACACGGGTGGAACGTGGTCGCTCGCCGCATGCAGCACGACCGACGAGCGGATCCGCACCGCTGCTCCCGGAGGGAGTATGCACCATCGCCGATTGTTAACGCTTGCCGTCGTGCCACTCGCGCTCGCCGCCTGCAACTTGTTTCACCATGATCCGGCGAGCGAGGTGAGCGGCGACGCGAATCTGAACACCCGCTGGCACGCCTCCCTCGTGAGCCCGGCAACGCTCGCCGGCGCGGTGCAGATCAACGGCACGGCCGCGATGCAGCCGGGCAAGAATGGTGAGGGGACTGCGCTGTCGCTCAGCCTCGCGAACGCGACACCGGTGGGCATCCACCCGTGGGAGGTACACCGCGGACAGTGCGGTGCGGACGAAGGTGTCTTCGGCCCCGCCCAGGCGTACACGCCGATCAAGATCGGCGACGATGGCCGCGGCGAGGCGACAGCGACGATTCCCGTGAAGACACCGACGACCGGCAGCTACTTCGTCCTCGTGGGCGCCTCGGCCGCCAACGCGCAGATGATCGTCGCGTGTGGCAAAATTGCGCCGCCGACCTTGTAAGCAGCTCTTGCTCTACCGCGGTCGCCCACAGGTGGCGACCAAGGGCGCGTCGGGTCCAATATCACGCTCATGCCAGAGGAGACCGCTATGATGGATCGCTTGCTTCCACTCGAAACGCTCTACGCGCGATTCGCTGCGTTCGCCGAAGGGCGCGCGCAGGGGAAGGGTTGCTGGGCCGCGCACGAGGCCGTGTTGGATCGGCTGGCCGCCAACCAGCGCGTAGCAGAGGCGTACGGCTGGACATCGTGCGCGCTCGAGCGCGCGGGCGGCACGGGGCAGTTGCGGGCGTTCGGACTCCCGCCCTCGGAATGCCAGCGTCGCCTGATCCCCGACTGGCCCTTCGGGCCCCGGTACTAGGATCGTCCACCGATCGCCGACTGAATACAGGAGGGCTCCATGAGCGGCGTGCCGACTACCCCCGCGCGCACGACCGGGACCGTGAAGTGGTTCACCGAGCTCCACGGCTTCGGCTTCATCGGTCGCGATGACGGCCGGCCGGACTGTTTCGTGCACCGCTTCGACTTCCGCCACGGGGGGCTGACGACCCTCACCGGAGGTGAGCGCGTCGAGTTCACCGTCGTCGAACGCGAGAAGGGCCCGTGGGCGGACGATGTCACTCGGCTCTCGCCGTGCGGGCAGTGAGCAAGGTGGACGCGCTGGTCGCAGCTCATTTTCGTGAGGCGACGATGAGGAGCACGCGCCCATGCCGGGCCGCAGATCGAAAGCCAGGCGCCGCACCGGCGGCCGCCCCCCGTCGGAGGATCCGGGAGATGTCGCGCGAGGGCCAGAGCGTCCCGATTGGCACCGCGATCTTTCGCGTACACGCGGACGAGATCACGGGCTGCGGGGCCGGATCGTCGGCCGCGCCGCCGAAATCCGTCGCTGCAGTGAGACGTTCATCGGCCCGCGGCGCCTCGCTGGCGGCGCCACGACGGAAGCGGTGAGCGGCAACGCCTCGGCCGATCGAGCCGGCGATGGTGCGCCCGCGATGGTTCTGCGGTGCCAAAAGATACTGCTACTGCTCGGCTGCCCCGTCCACGATTCGCTTGGCGATGCGCTGCAATTCGGCTAAGGTCGAGCGGGAGCTCGGCCCTGGGCCACCGCGACCGTCGCTTCTGCTTCCATGCTGCTTCGCGGCGACCGCTCGGTCGTGCTTGCCGTCGCGGACAAGGCGAGTGCGCCGCGATCGGGTCGGGCTGGCCGGCGTCGAGCGTTGTCTCGACGACATCGACGTCGCGGCTCACCTGCCGCACCGCGAGTCGAAGCGCCTCTCGCGGGCCGAGCTCGTGGTGCCTGCGACGCGCGGGATGGTGACAGATGCCGAGATCTCCGCTTCCGCTCGGGGTGTCGACGTCTCCGCATGCGGACGCGTCACCGTCGCCGCACGCCGACGTGAATAGCGCCGGGGCGCCCCGCCCGAGCCGAGTGAAGGGCCGCGCTGTCAGCTGCGCGAGAGCTCCCTCTCCCAGTGCTGCCGCCAGAGGGCGCTCTCCCAGCGCTGCCGGCTCCAAGGGCGGTGGGCTAAGCTGCGCGTGTAGTACGCGACGACGCGGGCACGCACCGAATCCTCGGTGTCGGCCTCGACGGGCCGGAAGGGCGCGTGCCGGGTCGCGTCATTCGACACGCCGAACCACCACCACGATTCCGGCCGCCCCGCCCGCTGCTCCTCGATGCGGCACGCGTAACACCGGCCGCCGTCCTCGAACGCGAACTCATTCCGCATGGTAACCATTGCTGCTCCCCGCCTGCGTATAGTCAATCTACCATGGTGCACGCTCCGGAGCTGCGCCCGAGTGTGGATTGGCGTCCGACGTCCAGGCGCCGGTGCTTCGCGTGGTGCGGAGACGGGGGCGGAGCGACCGGATGCCTGATCTCGGACTCGCGCTCGGGCTCGTCGCCGCGATCGCGATTCTCGCCGCCGCCGGCGGGCGCGCCGGGCTGCCCGACCCGATCGTCTTCGCGCTCGGTGGTCTAGCGCTCGCCCTCGTGCCCGGCATCCCGCGCATCGCGCTCCCGCCGGCGCTCGTGCTCGTTGTCTTCCTCCCGCCGCTGATCTTCGCCGCTGCGCAGGACACGTCGTGGGCCGAGCTCCGCCAGGACGCACGCCCGATCCTGGTGCTCGCGGTGGGGCTGGTGCTCGTCACCATGGTTGCCGTGGCGGTGGTCGCCCACGCGCTTGCGCCCGGGCTCTCGTGGGCTGCGGCGTTCACGCTGGGCGCCATCGTCGCCCCGCCCGACGCCGTTGCGGCCAAGGCGATCGCCGACACGCTTCACCTTCCACGGCGGCTCGTCGCGATCCTGGAGGGCGAGGGGCTGGTCAACGACGCGACGGCGCTCGGCGCGTTCCAGGTGGCGAGTGGGCTAGCGATCGCCGGGGGCGCGTTCGCACCGGCGTCGGCGGCACTCCGGCTCGGGTACGCGGCTGCGACGGGTGTCGCGATCGGCGTGGGCGTCGGCTGGATCGGGCACCACGTGTTGAGCCGTGTGGGCGACGCCGCCGTGGAGAACACCGTGACGCTGCTGCTCCCTTTCGCCGCGTTCCTTCCCGCCGAGCAGGTGCACGCGTCCGGCGTGCTCGCCGTGCTGGCGCTAGCGCTCTATCTCAGCCGGTTCAGCGTGCTGGGCCCCGCGGCGGCGAGTCGGCTACAGGGGCGGGTCCTCTGGGAGATGATCAACTTCCTCCTCACCGGGCTGTCGTTCGTGCTCGTGGGGTTGCAACTGCGACCCGCCGTGCAAGGGCTGTCGAATCGACCAGCTGGCGTGCTCACCGCCGCCGCGGTGTGTCTGACGGTGGTCCTCGTCCGCCCGGCTTGGGTGTTCGGGACGGCCTGGCTGTCGCACAGCGTCCAGCGCGCGCTCTCGGAGGCCGTGCCGTCGCCGAGACCGCGGGTGCCGGCCCTCGCCGTGCTGGGCTGGGCGGGTATGCGCGGTGTCGTCTCGCTCGCCCTGGCGCTCTCGCTGCCGCACGTGACCGCCAGCGGGCGACCGTTTCCGGGGCGGGACCTGATCGTGTTCGTCACCTTCGTGGTAGTCTTGCTGACTCTCGTCGGACAGGGTTTGACGCTGCCGGCCGTGATCCGCCGGCTCGGTGTCGGCCCGGTTGCCGGCAGGGCGGAGGACCAGGAGCTCTCGGCGGAGCTGCGTATGGCCCGCGCGGCGCTCAACCACCTCGACGCCATCGGCGGCGAGACGCGGGCGCCGCCGGACGTCGTCGAACGTGTCCGCGGCTTTTACGCGGAGCGCATCAAGCGGCTGGAGCGGCGCCGCGAGCTGCGGCTGTCGGACGCCGCGGAGCAGGCGCTCGAGGCGCAGCTTCGCGAGGGGGCGGACCGCCTGCTCGGGCGCCTGCTCGAGATCGAGCACGCCGAGCTGCAACGCATCCGCATTGGCACGGACCTCGACACCCCGGTCGCACGCCGCATCCAGAGCCGCCTCGATGGGCTCCGGCTGCGGGAGGGTCGCTGACGGATGATCGCTGGGCTCGCGGCTGCGCGGTGCATCAGGGAGGCGTGTGGGCTCGGAGGACATCGCACACCGGGGGGTAACCAATGGCCGGGCGACCCCCACCCCCTCCCGTCGGCGTGCTCGCGCACCAGTCGCTCGGGATCCTTGAGGGCCCGCACTATCGCCGGTACGTTGACCACGCCGTGGATCCGCCCGAGAAGGACGCTAGCATTCTGCGCGATGTCGCGTCTCGCCACCTGGTCGTGTTCGTGCAGGGATGCCGCACTGAGCACACGCGGCGCGCACCGACTAGATTAAGACATCCGGCGAGCGGCGTACTCGCTGCTCCGGTTGGCCTCCACGTCGCCAGCGAGGCGAATGGATCCCCGAGCCGTGTTGTTCACAGCCCGTCCAGTAATCTGGAGGCACGATGGCTCGGCCACAGCCGACTACCTCGAGGTCGCGCAGCGTCGCTCACCCCGCGGCCACAACGGCTCTTACAGATCGTCTGAAAGGAAATCATCGGCCGTTTGTTCGTGCCCCGTTCGCGACCCCCGCGAAGCTGGCGGACGAACGGCCGCCGTTCCTCTCGACGACCAACGCGCTGCCGCGCGAAACGACGTACCTCGATTGGCGCGAGCGTCTGCCAAGTACCCTTTCGCGATGCGGCAAAGGTCGGTGGGAGCCATCGACGATTGTTCACCAAGAGCGGAAATGAGACAACCCGCGAGCGAGTATCGAGACTCGGTGCTTTGGTCCACTGTCCAAGCGATCCTTGCAGACCTCACGACCACTGGGGAAATCGCCATTAACACGGCCCCTGATTATGTGATCGCGTATGTCTGTCGCGAGCTCGTCGCCAAGAAGGCGATCGCCGAGGCGGCGCTTCGGACACGCCCCGAGGCAGATGAACCCTGAACATCGTGCCGTGCTCGGTCGATGTCTGGACCGTGATCGACGCGATGCACGCGAATGATATTGTCGACAATGTAGAGGCCGAGACCCAAGTGTCGCCGGTCGCCTCGCCCGACGGGGCGCCGAGCGCCTTCATTCCGTCGAAGATCCGGTCGATCTGATCCGTCGCGATCGCAGGACCCTGATCTCGCACCGAAATCACGAGCTCCTCGGTCGACCCATAGGCTTCGATCTCGATCGGCGCGCCGTCGGTACGATGGTGCACAGCGTTGCTCACGAGGCTGGTGATTGCCTGCGTCAACCGCTCGTAGTCCCAACGTCCGTGCGTTTCACATCCGTGCGTTTCGCCGGCCGATCGAACGTTGATGAGGCTTATCGGATATGAGGTGCGCACCGCGGACGCAACATCGTCGACCGTCCGGGCGGCGTGCACTTCGGCGGTGACGATCGGGATCGTATCGCCGAATCGCGTCGGGCCTCGCATGCCGGATGACCTCCGTGCGGACGGCCGTCCCCGCTAGGACAGCGGGGGCCGCAGGGGGCCGCACGCGCCTTTTTCGACCGCTAATGCGTTAGCGCCGAGCGCAGTAAGCAGCACGTTGGCAGTGGGAAATTGGCGCTTAACCGAGTCAGTCGTTCGCTTCGTCCTTCTTCCCAAGCTGGACGTCGCCGGTTCGAGTCCGGTCGCCCGCTCTCGATAAGTCATTGAGAGAGGAGAAAAAGCGAAGACCGATCCCAGAGGAGGGGTCGGCCTTTGCGTCATGTGGAGCCTCCAAGCATGTGCCGCCGTGACTGAATGTCGTCCCCGATTCGTGGTACATCTCTGCGAGCCGCCACTAGCCATGCGGCTCCGTGGGATACGGATCGCCCACATCTGGCTCCCTGTGTGTCTTGCCCGTCCGTCGGTCATAGGTAATCGGTGTGGCGTGCCAGTGCAGGCACCCGGCCGGACAGTCACCCCACCTCTGGACGAAGAAGAAGCGGAGAATCGAGTCCTGGATCTCCAGCCCGATTCCGTCCCCGCCCCCCAGATATATCTCCGGGCCGGCGAACCGCACGTGTGGCAGGCGTCTGTATTCCCACGCTACCGGCCAGACGTTCACCGGCCTTCCGAAGTAGAGCCGGATCTCCACCCACCTGGGATCCTCTACCCTGAACTCCCGGGCCACCACGCCAAGGGGGTGTGCTATGCCGTCGATTGTAGCGGCGATGGAGCTCGACTGATATGACGCGACGAGAGTGCGCTGCGAGTAGTCGTTCTTGGCGCGCTGTGTGATTTCGACGCTCGCGGCACTATCGAGTGTGATCACGAGATAGGTGCGATCGGGCCCAACCTCCATCGCCCTGGTCTCTGGGTAGTCTGCGCGGATGCGCGCGAGCCCAGTGGCGACGTCCGCGACGAGGAGAGAGTCGAGCAGTGCACCAGTGCTGTCGCCCGACTGCAGCAGGTTTACCGCGTCGTGCCAGTCTTTCGTAGCTGGGGTGGGGTAGTGTGTCCCTGCGCTCGAGGTCTGGCGCACGCATCCGGCCGCGATCGAGAACAGCACTAGAGCGGTGACACGGTGATATGCGCGCATCGCGGAGAATGCCGGGAGGTACGCCAAGGCGCTGAAAGGTATCGGACGGAACTGCAATGCTCGCCGCAAACGTGCTACTCTAGCTCCCGTTCCGGAAGAAGGACGTGACTCTGGGCGATTCCCCTGGCTGATTTCAGCGCGCCTCTCCCATATTCCAAGCCAGATTCAGGACTCGATTGCTCCGATGGTAGCGCTGATGGGCGGTAACCACGTGGTACGTGGTTTCGTCTACGCTATGGAGGTGGACGCACTGGCTTACATGACCGGGGCCGGGGCGACGCGCGGACCGTGATGGTGCCATCAGACAAGCAATTCGTGCACGACATGCTGATCGCATTGGGCGGGATCGTCGTCCTGTTCCCGCTCGTCGCATACGCATCACTGGAGAGGCGGCGTCGCTGGCTCACCCCGCTGGTGCAGCTGCTGGATGACCAGGTGGGAGAGCAGACCGGCACCTTCTACTGGACACTGCGTGGGCGGTTCAAGCATAGGCCGGTCACGATCAACATCAGCGATGCTGGGCGATTCGGCGATAGGTACTTCCGATTTGGGCTGCTCTGTCCAGCTGGCATGAAGTTCGATCTCTTCAGCGAGCGCCCGCTAAACGAGTGGCGCAGGAAGTACGGTCTACTTCGCGACCGCAAGAATGGCTTCGAACTGGTGGATGGAGCGTATGTGTTCCATGCCACCGATTCCGAGCGATTCAGGGCCTTGCTGCAGGAGCCGGGTGCCAGGCGTAGCGCGCAAGTACTCTTCTACGACCAGCAAATGGATCGCGTCTGGCTGGATGAAGGTGTGCTGTGGTGCGGGTATGGCGGGAAGGAAATGCCCGAGGTCGGAGATGTGCAACAGCTCCTGGAGGCGCTCGCCGTACTCGCGGAATCGCTGGAGCAGGAGCACGATAGCCGCTGGGCTGCTGACGAGCAGATCCGCCCCGGGAAGCCACAAGGCTCGCACACGTGATGATTGCGAAGGTGAGACGCCGGACTGCGGCACACCTTCCGGCACCTGGGGGTCGACGCGGAGCAGCGGCTCGTCACGACGACGTACGCGGCGGTAGATTCCTACCATGCACGACACCTCCTCCGACGCGGCGGCGATCGCCCGGGCCGCCGTCCGGCGTCGCCACCCCGCCCAGCGGATGCGCGACGCGCTCGAGCTCAGCGAGACATTGCGCGCGCTGGCTCTCTCGCGCCTGCGGAGACTGCACCCGGGCGAACCGCCCACCGCGCTCGTCGAGCGGTTGACGGGCGAGCCCCTCCAGCCGGCGGTCCGGATTGGACCGCCACACACTCCGTGACCCTCGAGCGTCTGCTGCGAGTGTTGACGGAGACGCTGGATTCGGCCGGCATACCATCGATGCTCACCGGATCGGTGGCTGCTGCCTTCCGAGGCGCCAGTCGGGCCACGATGGACGTGGACCTGGTAATCGCGCCGACTGCATCCGCCCTCGACGACTTCGTGCAACGCACCGCGGCGCTCGGGCTGTACGTTTCGGTCGAGGCCGCGCGCGAGGCGTTCGCACACCAGGGCATGTTCAACGTGGTCGATCCCGAAACAGGCTGGAAGGCGGACCTGATCATCCGCAAGCACCGTCCGTTCTCGGAGGTCGAGTTCTCGCGCCGCGAGGCGACAGATTTCTTCGGCGTTCCCATCGCAGTTGCGAGTCTCGAGGACGTGATTCTCTCGAAGTTGGAGTGGGCGAAGATGGGCGCTTCCGGGCGGCAACTCGACGACGTGCGCATGCTGTTGCGCATTGCGGGCGACGATGTCGATCGAGCGTATCTCGATCGCTGGGTCACTACGCTCGGCGTGCGGGCCCAGTGGGAGGCGGTCCACGAGTAGTCGGGCAGCGGCACGACGTCGGCAGAGCAGCAGCCGGCACGTTGCAATGGTGTTAGCCACCCGCGGAGCAGTAAGTGCGTCTCCAGCAGATCCCTTTAAGTTGCGCGTTTCGCGGTGCCCACGAGTGCCCACCGCGCTCGGTATATTCGCGAGCCGCGGGTGATCGGGTCGCTATAGCCGGCCCGCAAGTCGATGTAATTAACGAGTAGAGCGAGACAGCGTAGTAACCTCGCAGCTTCCCAAGCTGGACGTCGCCGGTTCGAGTCCGGTCGCCCGCTCTCGATAAGTGGCGCGTCTAGCGACTCTAGTGGCGTGTGGAGAGTCAACCCGCCGTCACTGTCGTGTCCCGTTCGCAGCACTTCCGGCGGTTGGGCTGCACTACTACGTTCCGCTGCATGAGGCGCCCGCACCGCTGGTTGGCAATTACCACCGTGCTCATCATGCTCCAGGCGATGCTGATAGGGAGCGGGGTGATGTGCGCCATGCCGACAATGGGCAGCATGAGCGATAGCGGCGCCTCGGAGATGGCCGACATGGCCATGGAGGGAGCAGCGGCTCCCGCGGCAACCACACCGCAGGCTCCGGCACATGAACGGAAGCCCTGCCATCTCCCCTGGGCACCGTTGGGGTGCCAGACGATGGCGCCCTGTGCACCAGCGGCTCTAACGTCGAGCGTAATCGCGATGCTTTCGACGCCACCCGTGTCCCGGGGCGTGGACCCGCTGGTACTACTCGCTCCGCCATCCATCAACACGCCTCCAGAGCTCCCGCCTCCGAGAGCGTAGCCCAGAACCCCCACACCAGCTCCAACCGGTATACCCCTCGGTCACTCGCTGAAGTAATGGCGAGTCGCTTCGGCATTCGTAGGGGAGCCGGCATTCGTGAGCCGCTCGCCGCTGCCCGCAGTCCGGACAGATGCGCGCGGGAGATCGCACGTGCCGAGCGCGTGAGTCGCGTTCGCACGCGTGCGCCAACGTGGACTCTGGACTTCTGAGAATGTTCCAATATCGACCCTTCGGTCGCGTGCTGGCGCTGAGCGGCGCGCTCGCGGCGTCCGGCTGGCCATCGCGCGCACCGGCGCAAGCTCCGGCATCATCACGGCGCATCACGCCAGCCGCGCCGGCCACATCTCGCTCCTCCGATGTCGACTCTCTCGTCGCCTTGGCGCTCGCCGTTAGCCCGTCGATAAAGGCGGCGGCCGCTCGTGCCGATGCCGCCCGGGCGCGGGTGGGTCCGGCCGGCGCACGGCCTGATCCCATGCTCATGGCCGGCATCCAGAACTTCCCAGTCAGCGAGCCCGGATTCTCGGACTTCATGACGATGAAGATGATCGGCGTCACCCAGACCTTTCCGTTCCCGGGGAAGCTCTCCCTCCGCGCGCGTGCGGCCACTGGCGAAGTGACTGCCGCGGAGGCCGCGCTCGAGGCGGCCCGGCTCGATGTGACGACCAGGGTGAAGGAAGCCTACTACGAGCTCGCCTTCTCCGATCGCGCGCTCGATATCGTGCGTCGCAATCAGTCCGTACTTGCGAACCTGATTGCCGTTTCCGAGGCGCGCTACACGACGGGCACCGCGACGCAGGCCGACGTACTCCGTGCGCGCACGGAGGCGGCGAATCTGGACGACGCCGCCAGTGCGCTCATGGAGCAACGGCGAGCGGCGCTCGCCCGTTTGAACGCTGCGCTCGACCGCCCGAGCGACACACCCGTGGCCGCGCCGGCGCTGCCCGCCAGCATCGTCCGCGCTGCAGTCGCGGATTCGGCCGCACAGGTGCACTTCGCATCCAGTACGATCGGATCACGCGCGGCGGATTCCCCGCTACTGCCGCTCGACTCGCTGCAGGCGCTCGCTCTCGCGAACAGCCCCATGATCCACGAGCATGTCGCGCGGATAGTGGCCGAGCGGGCGCGGCTCCAGCTCGCCCAGAAGGCGTATCTCCCCGACATCTCACTGTCGCTGGACTACGGTCAGCGCCGGGGCTTCACGGACATGGTTTCCGCCATTGTCTCCATTCCCATTCCCTTACAGAAGAGGCGCAAGCAGGACGCGGACGTCGCCGCGGCCGCCGCGGAGCTCGCCGCTCTGCACGCGGAGCACCGGGAGATGGTGAACAGCTTGAACGCCGAGGTGGCGGAGCAGGTGAGCGACCTGGAGCGGGCGCGGACCGCGCTCGCTCTGACGAAGCGCGCGATCCTCCCGCAGGCGCAGGCGACGCTCGCCTCGTCCACGGCGAGCTATCAGGTGGGACGCCTCGATTTCGCTGCCGTCATCGACGCACAAGCCACGGTCTTCAACACCGAAACCGACTACTACAGATCACTCACCGACTTTGCGACGAGCCTGGCGAAGCTCGAGCGCACCGTGGGTGCAGGAGTTCTTCGATGAATGCCTTCCGTATTCCTCGCTCGCGACTCGTACTCCTGGCGGGTATCGGGATAATAGTTCTCATAGGTGCGCTCATCGCGTGGGGTCTGAGTCGCCACTGGCCCGGTGAGAGCCTCACAGAGTCCTCACCTGCCACCGCACATGGCGACACCACCAGCGCGTACGGCATGGCCGGGATGGACATGTCCTCCGGCGGGAACGTGCAGCTCACGGCGAGTCAGCTTCGGCACTTCGGCGTCACTTTCGGGAGCGTGGAGGAGCGGACGCTGGAGAGCACGGTTCGCACCGTAGGGACGGTGACCATCGACGAGGCGAAGCTGACCGAAGTGACGCCGCGCTTCGGCGGGTACGTCGAGCACCTGTACGTGGACGAGACGGGACAGGCCGTGCGAAAGGGTCAGCGGCTCATGGACATCTACTCGCCCGAGTTGGTGGCGGCGGAGCAGGAGCTGCTGGTAGCGAAGAAGCTGCAGGCGAGCATCGGCGCGAGCAGTGTGCCCGGTGTCCCGCCCGCTTCCGCCGATCTGGTTGACGCGGCCAGACGCCGCTTCGCGCTCTGGGGCATCTCTGACGCGCAGGTCGACAAAATCATCCGGAGCGGGGAGGTGCAGCGCACGCTCGCTCTGTATGCGCCTGCCTCGGGGATAGTGCTCGAGAAGCAAGTCGTGTTGGGCCAGGCTATCCAGCCGGGGCAGACGCTGTATCGCATCGCCGACCTCGGCGAGGTCTGGGTCGATGTCGCGCTACGAGAGCGGGACGCCGGCGCCGTGCGCGCCGGCTCGCGCGCCGCCATCGAGCTCGAATCGCATCCGGGGCGTCCCCTCGACGGACGGGTGTCGTACGTGTACCCCATGCTCGATTCGGTCGCGCGGACGGTGCGAGCACGCGTGGAAGTCCCCAACCCCGAGAGGCTCCTGAAGCCTGGGATGTATGCCACGGTAACGCTCACCACACCCGCCCGCAGAGCGCTCACCGTACCCAGCTCGGCGCTGCTCGAGACCGGAGATCGCACGCTGGTCTTCATGGACATGGGTGGCGGACAGCTCATGCCCATGGATGTCGTTACGGGGCGCACTGCTGGGGATTACACCGAGGTGCTCTCGGGACTCGAGCCCGGCCAGCGGGTGGTGACCTCGGCACAGTACCTCCTCGATTCCGAGTCGAACCTGGCCGAAGTGATGAAGAGCATGATTGGGCAGATGGGGACGGCCGACGTGAACAACATGCAGAACATGAAGGGCATGCCGGGGATGAACATGTCCGAGCAGAAGCGCGGTATGTCGATGCCGACGGGAGATAGCGCCGGGATGAGCGACAAGGGCGCCGACATGAAGGGGACGAAGATGAAGGGGATGTCCATGCCCGCCGCTCCTGCCGATTCGGCTGCGGAGTCCCGCCCAATGGACTCCATGCGCGGGATGAAGATGCCCCGCGAGCGGAGGTAGCCGGCCATGCTCAGACGCATCATCGAGTGGTCAGTGCGCCACAGGTTCCTCGTCTTACTCGCGACTGTGGCCGTCACCGCCGCAGGGATCTGGGCGATGTTCCGCACGCCGGTGGATGCGATCCCCGATCTGTCTGACGTGCAGGTGATCGTCATGACGCAGTGGCCGGGACAGGGGCCGCAGCTCGTCGAGGATCAGGTGACCTACCCGCTCGAGACCGAGATGCTCAAGGTGCCCCACACGAAGTACGTGCGCGGGATGAGCCAGTTCGGGCTCTCCGCCGTCTACGTGGTCTTCGACGACGGCACGGATCTCTACTGGGCACGCTCGCGCGTCCTCGAGTACCTGAACGGCATCAGCGCCAGGCTGCCTGAGGGAGCGCACCCGATGCTCGGTCCCGACGCGACCGGGGTGGGCTGGGTCATGCAGTACATCCTGGCCGACACGACGGGCCAGCTCAACCTCGCCCAACTCCGGAGTCTGCAAGACTGGACCGTGCGTCCCGCGCTCACCGCCGTGCCCGGCGTCGCGGAGATCGCCTCGCTCGGAGGCTACGAGCAGCAGTACCAGGTAGTGGTGGATCCGGCCAAGCTGCTCGCGTACGGCATCCCGCTCGAGAGAGTGACCCGCGCGGTCCGGGCGTCGAACGAGGACGTGGGCGGTCGCGTGCTCGAGATGAATGGCTCGGAGTACGTGGTCCGGGGACGCGGGCGCTTCGAGTCGCTGGACGACATTCGCGCGGTATCGCTCGGCACGGGTCGCGGCGGTACACCGATCATAGTGGGTGACGTGGCCCGTGTGCAGCTCGGCCCCGATATCCGGCGGGGAATCGCCGACCTCGACGGAAAAGGCGAGATCGTCACCGGATGGGTGGTAATGCGCTTCGGCGACAACCCACTCGCGGTCATCAACCGCGTGAAGGCGAAGATGGCGGAGCTCCAACCTTCACTTCCCAACGGGGTCGTCTTCGTCAACGGCTACGATCGCTCGAGTCTCATCGAGCGGGCGATCGCGACGCTCAAGGGAAAGCTACTGGAAGAGGCGCTCATCGTCGCCGGCGTCGCGCTGCTTTTCCTGCTGCACGCTTCGAGCGCGCTCGTCGCGATCGTGACGCTCCCCGTCGGCATCCTCATGGCGTTCATCGCGATGCGCGTGCTCGGGCTCGAGGCGAACATCATGAGTCTCGGCGGGATCGCCATCGCCATCGGCGCGATGATCGACGCGGCGATAGTAATGGTCGAGAACTTCCACAAGCACCTGGAGAGGAACGAGCACGAGGAGCCCAGGCGCACACACTGGGAGCTCGTAGTCGACTCGGCCAAGGAAGTGGGCCCCTCGCTATTCATCTCGCTTCTCATCATCACCGTCTCATTCGTCCCCGTATTCGCGTTGCAGGATCAGGAGGGGCGGCTCTTCAAGCCGCTGGCGTGGACGAAGATACTATCGATGGCGTCGGCCGCGCTCCTCTCGATCACGCTCGTGCCGCTCATGATGGGGCTCGTGATCCGCGGCCGGGTGAAGCCGGAAGCTGCGAATCCGGTCAACCTTTTTTTCATCCGCGTCTACCGACCGGTGATGGGTTTCGTGCTGAATCACCGGTGGGGAGTCATCCTTGGCGCCGCGGCCGTCATGGCCATCACTATTGTTCCGTGGTCGCGCCTCGGGAGTGAGTTCATGCCGCCTCTGAACGAGGGGTCGATCATGGACATGCCGTCGCTCTTCCCGGGAGTTGGAACGGCTCAGGCCCAAGAGATCCTTCAGCAGCGCGACGCGGCGTTGGCGAGGATCCCCGAGGTGAAGATGGTGCTGGGGAAGATCGGCCGAGCCGAGACTGCTACCGACATGGCGCCGATGTCGATGATCGAGACGATCGTCATACTCGAGGACAAGGAGGATTGGCGCCCCGGGGTGATGTACGACTCGATAGTGAGCGAGGCGAATCACACCGTGAAGACGCCGGGCGTGGCGAACATGTGGTCGATGCCGATCAAGAATCGGCTCGACATGCTGGCCACGGGGATCAAGACGCCGGTCGGGATCAAGATCTACGGACCATCGCTCGACACCCTCGATCGGATCGGCCAGGAGCTGGAAAGGATGCTGCCGGCCGTCCGTGGAACCAACTCAGTCTTCGCCGAGCGGCCCGAAGGAGGCCGTTACCTCGACATCACCCTCGACCGCGCGGCGGCCGCGCGCTACGGGATGACGGGGGATGAGGTGCTCGAGGCCGCGAGCGCTGCCGTGGGCGGGATGGAGGCTGGAGAGGTGATCGCGGGGCGTGAGCGGTACTCCGTGCTCGTGCGCTACGCTCGCGCGTTACGTGACAACCCGGGCGTCATCGGCAGCACGCTGGTAGCCACGCCTTCTGGCGCGCAGGTAGCACTCGGCACTCTAGCGCGCTTGCGTATCGTGAAGGGGCCGGCGCTCATAAAGTCAGAGAACGCGTACCTCAACAACATAGTCTACGTGGACGTGCGCGGGCGGGACGTGGGCAGCTACGTCGCGGACGCGAAGCAGCTAGTCGCGGAGAAGCTCACGCTACCACCAGGATACCGGCTGGAGTGGTCGGGGCAGTACGAGGCGATGCAGCGGGCGAACAGGATGCTCAAGGTAGTAGTTCCGGTCACGCTCGCGATCATCTTCCTGCTGCTGTACGTCAACTTCGGGAACGTGGCGGAGAGCGCGCTGGTGATGCTTGCACTACCGTTCTCGCTCGTCGGGGGCGTGTGGCTGCTCTGGCTCCTCGACTACAACGTGAGCGTCGCCGTGGCGATCGGATTCATCGCGCTCGCGGGCGTGGCGGCCGAGACGGGCGTCGTGATGCTTCTGTATCTCGACCAAGCTCACCGGGAGCGGCGAGAGCGGGGGCTGCTGCGTGATCGAAATGACGTCGACGAGGCGGTGGTGGAGGGCGCCGTGGGACGCGTGCGGCCGAAGATGATGACCGTGACCGCAGTAATCGCGGGGCTCCTCCCGATTCTATGGAGCCACGGCACGGGCGCTGACGTCATGAAGCGGATCGCCGCCCCGATGGTGGGCGGAATGGTCAGCAGCACCATTCTCACCCTCGTGGTGATCCCGGCCATCTACTCACTCTGGAAGGAATCGGAGCTGCGTCGAGCCCACCGGCGTAGCGAGGCCGCTCTCGGTGCGGCATCGGTGGAGGTCGGGGCCGTGGCAGGCGCGAGTACCCATGTGTGAGCGACCGCATTCCAGCGTCCCGGCCCCGACGAGTGCCACACGATCGGATCGACAGCGGCGGCGGGGGCAGTCCGGACTACGCCAGCACCCTGGAGAGGCAACCCTGAATGTTGCCGCCGCTGCGCGCGCGTCTCTGGTGCGGCGAGGACTCCGGCTCACCTACGCGACTATCGGCTACAACGCGCTGGAGGCGGTCGTCTCCATCATTGCCGGCGTCGTGATCCTGGTACTCTCCGTGCTCGTCATGCCGCTGCTCGCTCGGGCCAAGCGCCGTGTGGCGCAGGGCCTCACCAGCCGAGCACTTGCGGCGGATGCGCGGCAGACGTGCCTGTGCGCCTGACCTTCTTCCCAAGCTGGACGTCGCCGGTTCGAGTCCGGTCGCCCGCTCCAGGTACGTCAACGACTTACGACGCCGTCGAAATCAGTGACTCCCACGTCGTCGTAGTTGGTGCCAACGACGCTCGCCGCCGGACCCATTTCGAAGCGCGCGAGCACTGCGTCGCGAAGCGCTTCGAAGTTCGTCTGCGCGCACGCGATGCGCCCGCGTTCGTCTGGCCCGCTGAGCACACCGACCATAACGTATGGGCCTTCTCACGGCGCTATCGTCGCTGAAAGCGCGTATGCTCGCCACAGCTCTCACGGTTGATGGATATAGGTTAATTGCATCGGAAACAGGTCGCGAACCATCTACAGCTTCCCTCTGGAACATCCCTTGCCGCAATCGTGCCGGCAACGGGATGTGTGCCTGCCACTCTCGAAACTTCGGATCGCAATGAATGACTGCTGAAAATGGCGCTTCACCCGACGGCGGATTTGCGACGCTCGGGCTCGACGTTCGACTGCTCTCGGAGCTCTCCGCCCTCGGCTACGAGGAACCCACTCCCATCCAGCGTCAGGCGATCCCGCCGCTGCTTGCCGGACGCGATCTGCTCGGCCAGGCAGCCACCGGTACGGGCAAGACGGCCGCGTTCGCGCTCCCCATGCTGCAACTACTGGCGCGCGATGACGGGCGTGCTTCGCGTACCAGCGCGCTGATACTTGTCCCCACGCGCGAGCTTGCCATGCAGGTGGCGCAGGCGGTCCACCGCTACGGCAAGGGATTGGGCGTGCGAGTGCTTCCCATCTACGGCGGACAGGCGATCGGGCAACAGCTTCGCGCACTGAAGCGCGGCGTGGACATCGTGATCGCCACGCCCGGACGGGCACTCGATCACATCCGGAGGGGAACGCTGGATCTCTCGGGCGTTCGCGTGACCGTGCTCGATGAAGCCGACGAGATGCTCGACATGGGTTTCGCGGACGAGCTGGAAGCGATACTCGGCGAGCTCCCGGAAGAGCGGCAGACAGCGCTCTTCTCCGCCACGATTCCTCGTCGCATTGCCGCGATCGCGGAGCGGCATCTTCGCAACCCCGAGCACGTACGGATCGCCGCCGAGCCGACGGGGAGCCGGGGGGTGGCCCGGGTACGGCAGGTTGCCTACATGGTGCCGCGCGTCTCCAGGACGGTGGCGCTCGGGCGGGTGCTGGATGCGGAGAGCCCCACGCGAGCAATAGTCTTCTGCCGCACGCGCAACGAGGTGGACGAGCTGACCGAGACGCTCGCCGCACGCGGCTACGGCGCGGAAGCGCTGCACGGCGGGATGGCGCAGGAGCAGCGTGACCGCGTCATGCGGAGATTCCGCGACGGCACCAGCGAATTCCTCGTGGCCACCGATGTGGCCGCGCGTGGGCTCGACATAGAGGACGTGACGCACGTGGTCAACTACGGCGTGCCGAACGAGCCGGAGGCCTACATCCACCGGATCGGTCGAACCGGGCGCGCCGGGCGCGAGGGAGTGGCGATCACATTTGCGGAGCCGCGCGAGCGTCGGCTGCTGCGCAACATCGAGCACGCTACTCATCAGCGCATCGAGATCGCTACCGTGCCAACTGTGGCCGACCTGCGGGCGCGCCGCCTCGAGCTGATCCGGGCCGCGTTACACGAAGCACTCGTATCGGGCGAATACGAGCGGCACCGCGTGGTCGCCGAGGGGTTGGCGGAGGAGTTCGATATCACGGATGTCGCCGCCGCCGCAGTTTGGCTCGTGGATGAAGCGACCGGAGGCGAGGAAGAAGATGTAGAGGAGATTCCGGCAGCAGAGGCGGAGCCGATGGGGCGCGCGGGAAGCGGCGGCACGCGCGGCGCGCGCCAGAAGAAGCGCCCGGATCGCCCGGAGCGCCGGGTGGGACGACGGCTGCCGGAGTGGGATGTGGCGCGCCTCTTCGTGGGAGCCGGCCGCACGGCGGGCGTACGGCCTGGCGACCTGGTGGGCGCGATCGCCAACGAGGTGGGGATCGATTCGAGCATGATCGGATCGATCGAGATCTCGGATCGCTTCTCCCTGGTGGAGGTGCCGGATGAGATCGCGGATGAGATCATTTCCGCACTCCGCGCCAGCACCATCAAGGGACGCAGAGTGACCGTGAGGCGCGATCGCGCCGATCAGTGAAGATGTCCGGAGCGGGAATCGAACGACATCTCCACGTCCGCCATTGCTTCACCGCGCGTCGGCGCCCGCGAGATGCCTTCGGCGTCGCTGGTGCCGTCCGCGCTCTGCTGGAGCGCCATCCGCTGCAGCGCGGCCACCGGCGGCGCCAGGGTCATCGAGTCGGGGCGAGCGGATCCACGGAGCAGAGCATAGGCGAGCAGTAGCTCTGTGAGCGCGAGGTGGTCGCTGTGCCGCACCTGCCGACGGTCGACGTACTCCCCGAACTGGTCGCCTGTGAGCGGGCGGAGCCCCGGGAGATGCCTCCAGATGCAGTCCTCGAGCGCGCCCGCTTGCTCCGTGGTGACTGCGCTCTCGATCGTGAGAAAATCGGCCGGCCGGCCATTGTCACGCCCAAGCTCCAGCCGGATGCCGTCACCGGCCGGCCGCGGCCCGTCTACCAGATACGAGAGGTCGGGATGATCGATCGTCGGGCGCAGTACGATGCGCGCATCGTAACGCGCATCGGGCTGTGATGCGGAGACGCCGGGCGGTGGCTGGAAGCGCACGACTATATCGGCGAAGTCGCGCTGCGGTCGGATGAAGGCGCCCGAGTCGGCCTCGCGCTTCTCGAGCTCGGCCAGCACCTGCGCCTCGGTGTAACCGCGCTTGGTGGTATCGCGCTTCAACTTCCAGATCCGCCGCACCTCCTCC
>DASSNL010000158.1:0-2526 GCA_035688075.1 Gemmatimonadaceae bacterium | reverse complement strand
TAGACACGCCATCTTGAGGGGGTGGTGCCGCGAGGCGTAGCGGTTCGAGTCCGCTCCAGGGCATATCGCCAGCGTAGCTCAGTGGTAGAGCACTCGATTCGTAATCGAGCGGTCGTCGGTTCAATCCCGACCGCTGGCTCTTAGAGCAAACCGCTCGATGAGCAGGTAGAGTTTTCACGGCTCGCCCCGAAAGGGGTGGGCCGTTTTGTTTTGTGAAGGTGTCGGCCGTGAAGAGCTTCGAGCCCCTGGCGCAGGCCATTTCTCGTCCCTATTTCTGGACGCTGCTCGGCACTTCCGCACGCGCGCCCGGGCAAATGACCAATCGCAGGACATACCAGTCTACCACAGGGGCGCCGCCTGGCGCCTTTCTGAATCGGTAGCGACTCCCGCTGCCTCCTCCAAGGAGCATCCCGCATGCGCAGTGTAGTCCTGCTTCTGCTGTGCACCGTGAGCGCCGGTGTCGCGGCGCAGGCGCCCAACATCACGCCGAAGGGCGACCCGTCGGTCAACGCGGATACCATCTACCGTCTCGCGGTGGATCCCGCCGATCACGAGGGCGAGCCGTTCGTCTATCTGCTCGACGATGGCGTGGAGATCTACCAGGCGACCGGCCAGAGCAAGCAGACCTTTCGCCAGGTGGCGCAGATCCTCACGCAGGACGCCGTGGAGGACTGGGCCGAGCAGCGCTTCTCGTTCGAGCCAGGCCACCAGAAGCTCACCGTGAACTGGATTCGCGTGGTGAAGCCGAACGGCGAAGTGGTGAGCGCGGCGCCTTCGCACGTACAGGACTCCG
This sequence comes from Gemmatimonadaceae bacterium, assembly GCA_035688075.1. Taxonomy (GTDB): domain Bacteria; phylum Gemmatimonadota; class Gemmatimonadetes; order Gemmatimonadales; family Gemmatimonadaceae; genus JADGGM01. Next base: position 1,733 of record DASSNL010000158.1, on the reverse strand, counting down.
ATGTCCCCGCCACCATGGGGAATCCGGTGTACGCTGACCGCAAGGTGCGTCGAGCTTCGCTCAGTGGCGTGGCGGTCGGAACGATCGTGGACTACAGCTACACCATCGAGGAGCTGAAGCCGTATCGCCCCGGCGATTTTCTCTCGAGCTGGTCGATCACGACCGGTCTACCTACCATGCGCTCGCGCTTCATCCTCGATGTGCCGGCGGATTTGAAGCTTCACATGCTGGAGCGCAACATCCGCAACCCTGCGAAGATCACGACCGCACACGGGAGGCGCGTGTACACGTGGACGGCGGCGGACATTCCGAAGCCGAAGTCCGAACCGTTCGCGGCGGACTCCAACGGCGTGTTTCAGTCGCTGGCGCTCTCCGCGCCGACGAGCTGGCAGGACATCTCGAAGTGGTACGCGGGACTCGCGCGCGACCGCTACACCCTGACGCCGGAGCTGGAGAACAAGCTCCACGAGCTCGTGGAGGGAGCGCGCACGCTCGATGATTCGTTGAGTGCGGTGCAGCGCTGGGTGGCGCAGGACATCAGGTACGTCTCGCTCTCGCTCGGCATCGGCGGCTATCAGCCGCGCAAGCCGGCCGAGGTGTTCGACACGAAGTACGGTGACTGCAAGGACAAGGCGACCATCTTCGTCGCGATGGCGCAGAAGATGGGCGTGGAAGCGTATCCCGTGCTGCTCAACGCGGGCGGCGACGTGGAGCGTTCGCTGCCGTCGATCGACCAGTTCAACCATGCGATCGCCGCGCTGAAGCTGGATGGCAAGTACACCTTCGTGGATCTCACCTCGGATCTCACGCCGTACGGCGAGCTTCCCGGCCCCGACCAGGGGCAGTTTGCGCTCGTCGTGCATCCCGACGGTCACGCCGACGAGGTAACGCTCCCCGAGGATCCACCGTCGGCGAATCTGTCGGAGACGAGCTTCGAGGGAGAGCTGACGCCCGACGGGCTGGTGAACCTGCACTACACCGAGCGCGCGGAAGGATTGAGGCAGTACGGCCTGCGCGACCTCTTCACGACGCCGATGGATTCGACGAAGCGCGACCGCTTCATCAGGGCGTTGGCGGGGAACACGTATCCCGGCGCGACCGGCGACAGTCTCGTCATCTTCGACGGCAAGGATCTGAAGGCGAAGCCGCAGATCACGATGGCGGTTCACGGCGGCCAGGCAGCCAAGGTGTCGGGGCAGAGCGCGATACTCAGTCTTCCTCCGTCGTTCGGATCGATGGCGGGGCTGCAGACGCTGGCCACGCAGCTCGAGTCGGGTAAGCCGCGCGTGTATCCAATCGATGTAGAGAGCGTGATCGGTCCGATCGTCGGAGTCTCGGCGCTGGTGCTGCAGCTTCCGGAGGGGTGGAAGGCAGATCTTCCGAACGACGTGGTCGCCGAGAGCGCCTACGGGAGCTACAGGGCCGAGTACTCGCAGAATGGTCGCGAGCTGAAGCTGCTTCGGCGGATGGAGGGGAGGCGAGGAGTGAAGCCGCCGGAGGATGTGGACGCGCTGATCGCGTGGCTCAGAGCGGTGGCGAAGGACGACGTGCAGTACATCGTGCTGCAGCTGCCGGCGGCGGTGGGGAAGTGATGTAGTTACTTGTACCGCGGGGGCTGGCTCGCTAGCTTTGCATGTCGAGCGGCGAAGCCGCTCTCCGCGGGCGTAATTCAGTTGGTAGAATGCCAGCTTCCCAAGCTGGACGTCGCCGGTTCGAGTCCGGTCGCCCGCTCT
>DASSNL010000153.1:0-5026 GCA_035688075.1 Gemmatimonadaceae bacterium | reverse complement strand
GACGGGCGTCCGCCCGTCGGGCTCGAAATCAAAGACCTGACCCCGTCGTTTACCGACCTTCGCTCACCGGCGCTTCCGACTTCACGGGCTTTCCGGCGTCGAGATCGTTCCAGTTCATGATCGTGTTGAAGCCGAGCGAGTAGGTACCCTGCGTCTGCCAGCGCCAGAAGGGGCGGATGGCGAACATCACGACGTGGCCCTTTCCCAGCGACTCGTCGACCACCTGTGCGCGACCGGATAGAGCCTCGCCGCCGGTGAGCACCCCGGAGAGCAGCATGTCGGCCGGGCGAGTGGGGAAGCGCATCACCACGCGCGGGCCGTCGGCGTTCGCGACGTCTTCCTCGTCGTCGGCCCCGCGCCCTCGCCCGGCAGCCTGCGCCGCGCCTCCTCTCCTGCGCGAGCTGTCGCTCGCCGTGGCATCGCCGTCGGGATCCCACGGTGAGAGGTGGACCCTGGTCGCCATGGGCGTCACGTTCTGGCTGCTGGTGGCACCGCGGCCGAAGAAGCGGAAACCGCCGCCGCCACTCTCCGCGCGAATCACCGGACCCTGGCTGAAGTAAACCGGGAGCTGATCGCGGCCGTAGCCGTACACGATCGGGCTCTTCATGTCCGTGATCTCACCGCGCATGATGCTCCCGCGCGCGAAGAGGCTGTCGGGCTCTTCGATGGTCACGCCGGGCGTGAGGTTGTACGACGGGAAGATGGTAGATGTGGAGCCCTCGACGATGAGTGTGCCGCCCTGCTGCACGAACTCGTAGAGATTCGTCAGCCCCTGGAGGCCCATCCCGCCGCGAATGTCCACGGACGAGTCGGGAGTGCCGAGACTCTGGAAATCGGCGGTCTTCCTGTACGGGAGCGGACGGTCGTCCTTCTTCGCGATGCCGTTCACCATCGTCTGCACGTTCCCGCCGACGTGGGGGAAGATGATCACGTCGAAGCGGTCGCGCAGCTTGCCGTCACGCAGCTTCACGTCGCCGAAGTAGCTGTACGGGATGCCGTACGTGTCGAGCGCGGCGCGCACCCAGCCTTCGTCCTGCGTGCGCGTCCAGCTGTGCACGTAGCCAATGCGCGGGATGTCGAGGTCGTGGCTCTTCACGCTCGGCGCCGAGCCCATGGCGTACCCTGAGAGACCGAGCTCGCGAAGCGCCGGCTCCAGCGCGCCGCGGTTGGCGTTGCGGATGATCAGCGCGCCCGCGCGGAAGTGGTGTCCCGCCGCGTCGAAGTCTTCCTCGGCCGCCTCCATCTTCACCTTCGGGAATCTGAAGCGGAAGGCAGCGATGTTGTTGTCGGCGGTGTGGTCGACCACGACCACGCTCCCGCTACCGGTGATACCGCCGTCCGCCACGGCTTGAGCAGCGAGTGGAGTCATCGGCTGCTCGAGAAGCGACTTATCGCTCACGGGCGTAATGGTGAGATCGCGCATCAGGGGGAAGGTCCACCCCGTGTCGTCGTACGGCGCAGGATTGTCGGGCGAGAAGCGCTGCAGCGAGAAATACATGTCGGCGATGGTGCGATAGGGCTGATCGCCGCGGATGATGTAGTCGCCTCTCTTCACCTCCACCTTTCCGGCGGTGAAATCGCTGTTCGCGATATGGAACTCGAGCCCCTGTGCTCGCAGCTCGTTCACCGCGTCAGCGGCATCCGCCTTGCGGCGCTGGTGCGCTGGGATCACCCAGCCGAAGGTGGGGCCCGTCTTCCCCTTGTCCACGGCGCGCTGGTTCTTGCGCCAGTAGTTGTCCAGGTAGAGATCCTTGTTCTTCGCCACGTTCTGCAGAGAGAAGAGGATCGCCGACTCCTGGATGTTGGTGTTGTTGCGCGGTCCCCAGTTGATGCTGTCGAGCGGCGGGTTGGGACGGAACCACTCGCGGCTCGTCGTGGTCGGACGCGGCTTCACCACGTAGTTGTCGGGGCCGTAGCTCTGCACCTCGTAGAAGCGCCCGATCGAGTTGTGCGTGTGCGCGATGAAGAAGAGGTAGTTGGGCGTCCAGCCGTCGTAGAAGCCGTAGGTCCACACGCCCGGCACACCGCGCTTGGTCATCTCCATCACGTCGTTCTCGGCGAGCATCCACCACTCGCTCACGGTGATCGGATCCACCGCTTCGTTGTAGGGACCAGTGCCCGTGGAGGAGTAGAGGTACGTCTGCGCCTCGTGCAGGTCATGCAGCACCGTGGGGTGCCACTCCAGCACCGCCTTGGTGGTGTGCTGGGTGAGCTTGAGGAACTGGCCCATCCCGTCGCGGTTGTTGTCGTGCTGCACGTACTTCCCCCAGTACATGAGGGGGAGACGCGTCGCGCCTTTGGGGAGCTTCTTGTTGTAGTAGTAGGTGTCGACCGCCTTGTCGCGGCCATCCGGCTCGATCACGGGAGTGATCAGAGTGATGACGTTGTTGCGGATCTGCTGTATGAAGGGGGACTCGTCCACCGCCAGCCGGTAGGCGAGCTCCATGAGCATCTCGGGCCCGCCAAATTCGGGGGAGTGGATTCCGCTCGTGATGTAGTAGATCGGCTTGGCGGTGTGGATGAGCTTCTGCGCTTCTTCGGGCGTGGTCTTCCGCGGATCGCCCAGGGCGGCGAGCATGTCGCGATACTTGTCGAGCTCCTGGATGGTCGCCTCGTCCGCGATGGCCGCGATGATCATGTCGCGGCCCTCCTCGGTCTTCCCGATCCGCCACACCTTCACGCGCGGCGATGCCTTGTCGACGGCATCGAAGTACTTGTAGATGTCGGCGCTGCGATCGAGTACGCCCGGTGTGCCGATGATGTGACCGAGCACCTTCAGCGGCGTGGGCACGGTGGCCGAGGCGGGGAGGTAGTCGACCAGCTCGGTGGAGATTCGCGGATCCTCCAGGTAATCAGCGATCTTCGCGGTGTACTCCTTGTCCACGGCCTGCTGGGCGCCGGCCAGTACGGGAAGCAGAAGCGCGACGGTGGCGGCGAGCGCGCAGGTGAGCCGACGCATCTGGCGGGTCGTGTACGACATCCTGTTTCCTTGCGGGGTGAATCGGGCGGCGCCGGCGAGGAGGTGGCGCCGAGGGAGAGGGTATGAGATGATACGCGGGAGAGGGGTGGGATGTTAGGGGAGGGGAGTCGAGGGGAAGCAGGAAACAGAAAGCAGGAAGCAGAGAGCAGAAAGCAGGAACTGCACACCAGTAGGAGTCATCCCCGCGGAAGCGGGGATCCATGGTGGGTCTGGCTATTATGGATCCCCGCTTCCGCGGGGATGACGGATCGGAGATAGAGGCTGGTGAGTGGAGGTGCGATGAGAGCGATGGTGCTGGAGCGGCCGGGGGAGGCGCTTCGGATGAAGGAGGTGCCGGTGCCGGAGGCCGTGGCGGGGGAACTGCTGGTGCGCGTGGAGGCGTGCGCTGTCTGCAGGACGGATCTGCACGTGGTTGACGGTGAGCTGCCAAATCCGAAGCTGCCGCTCATACCAGGGCACGAGATCGTGGGGAGCGTAGAGAAGGTCGGGAGTGGGGTGAGCGCGTTTCGCGAGGGCGATCGGGTCGGGGTGCCGTGGCTCGGTTACACCTGCGGGGTATGCCGCTTCTGCACCGGCGGGCGCGAGAATCTCTGCGACAATGCGCGCTTCACGGGCTACCAGATCGATGGCGGATACGCCGAGTACACCGTAGCGGACTGTCGCTTCTGCTTTCCGATCCCGCGTGGCTACTCGGATGTCCACGCCGCGCCGCTCCTCTGCGCGGGGCTCATCGGCTACCGGGCGCTCGAGCTGGCGGGCGAGGGCAAGCGCCTGGGGCTGTACGGCTTCGGCGCTGCTGCGCACATCGTCGCGCAGGTCGCGCTGCACCGGGGGTGGGAGCTCTATGCTTTCACGCGATCAGGCGACGTGGAGGGCCAACGCTTCGCGCGTGAGCTCGGAGCCGTCTGGGCAGGCAGCTCGGATGAACAACCGCCCGCGCAGCTCGACTCGGCCATCATCTTCGCTCCCGTGGGCGCGCTCGTCCCCTCGGCTTTGCGCGCGACGGCGAAGGGTGGCGTCGTTGTGTGCGCGGGCATCCACATGAGCGACATTCCCTCCTTCCCGTACGACATCTTGTGGGGTGAGCGCGTGCTACGTTCCGTGGCCAACCTCACCAGGCGCGACGGTCTCGAGCTCCTCCGTCTGGCCCCGGCCGTGCCGATTCGCACGACGGTCCAGCTCTATCCACTTGAAGCCGCGAACGAAGCGCTCGCCGACCTCCGTTCCGGACGGGTGGAGGGAGCGGCGGTGCTGCGCTTGTGAGGCGGGATGATTCGCGCTACGCTAGTCGTATGGACTCATTCACCAGGACGGTACGCTGATGCCAGCAGAGCAGTCGTCGGTAAAGCACGCGAGCGATGTTCCCGAGCAGACAGTTAGCGGTGGCAAGGACGCGACGCGGCAAGTGCTCATCGGGCCCGAGGAGGGCCCGAACTTCGCCATGCGTCGCTTCATCATGCAGCCGGGCGGCGGGATGCCGAAGCATACGAACACCGTGGAGCACGAGCAGTATGTGCTGCGCGGTGCCGCCACGGTGGGAATCGGCGACAGGACCGTGGAAGTGAAGACCGGCGACGTGGTCTACATCCCGGCGGGGACGCCGCACTGGTATCACGCGAAGGAAGGCGAGCCCTTCGAGTTCATCTGCGTCGTGCCCAACAAGCCCGACGAGATCACGGTTCTTCCCGAGTGAGAGTGGGCACGGCTGCACGAGACGCTGCGTGGCGCGACATGAACAGGCGCGCGAGGAGCTAGCCGATGGCGAACCGGAAATTCAAGGATCGTGAGGGCCGGGATTGGGAGGTCCGCGACAGGTCGAGCTCCGAGTGGATACTCGAGCCGATCCTCGACAACCCGGCACGTCCGCGGCGCGTGAAGCCGCCGCGCTACGAGGAGGATCCGTTCGAGCTCACCGACCAGGAGCTGCAACGTTTGCTCGACGACAACCCTGATCCTGGTCCTTCCACGCCGCGGAAGTCGCCCTTCCTCGACTGAACGACGGGGTCAGGTCTTTGATTTCGAGGGGGCTGAGCAGTCGCTCAGCCC
>DASSNL010000152.1:0-44475 GCA_035688075.1 Gemmatimonadaceae bacterium | reverse complement strand
GAAGCGGATCCGGGTGCCGGGCACGCGCTGCGCGATCTCGTGCGCCACCGCCTGCATGAGGTGTGTCTTCCCGAGTCCCGTGGCGCCGTAGATGAAGAGCGGGTTGTAGACCTTCCCTGGCGACGCGGCTACCGCCTGAGCTGCGGCCGCGGCGAGCTCATTCGACTTACCTATGACGAAGTTGTCGAAGGTGTAGCGCGGATTGAGGCTCGAGGTATCCAGTGGAGCGGCTGTGGTGGCCGAGTTCTCCTTGCGGTCTTCTGGAACCGGCGCGACGAAGAAATCCATCTGCGGCCGCGCCTGTCGCTCCTCGGTCACCTTGAACACGACAGTGATGGGATGCCCCAGTGCCACTGGCGCGACGCTGGCGAGCAGATCAGCGTGCTTCGACTCGTTCCACTCCGCGGCGAAGCGGTCCGGTGTACCGACGAAGAGCGTATCGCCGGTTACTTCGAGCGCCTCGGTGGGCTCGAGCCAGGTCCGAAAGCTCTGCTCGGGCAGCTCCGGGCGTACGCGCTCCAGGAGACGTGCCCACACTTCTGAAGGTGTGAGTTCCATGCGGGATGAGGAGAGGCGGCGGGGACGCGAAGGTAGACATGGAATGTGGAAAAGTCAATCGCGCGGCACGGTGCGCAGCGTAAGACGCGCCAACGACCGCCCACGCTGAAAGGTCGCTCGGAAGTTGACGTATATGACGGTATTCACTACCTTTACCGTTCTGTACCTCATCGCCTTTCAGAAATGCTTTCGGAGTAGATATGGGCAAGCCAACCTACCGTCCCCGCAACAAGCGTCGCATTCGCACCCACGGATTCCGCGAGCGGATGTCTACCAGATGGGGACGTGCAGTCCTGAGCCGCCGCCGCAAGAAGGGCCGCCAGCGGCTGACGGTGCAGCTCCCGTCCAAGTACGCCGGCGCCTGACGACCTGCGCTTCCCGCGCGCCTCACGGCTGACGCGGGATGCCGACCTGCGCAGAGTAGCGCGCGAAGGGAAGCGCATCCGGACTCAGGTCCTCGAGATCCGGGCAGCCGCTTCCCCTTTTTCTCACCCTCGGGCTGGCTTCATCGTGCCGAAGTACTCTCGGACGAGCGTTGCACGCAACCGCTTGAAGCGCAGACTTCGCGAGATCGTGCGCACGGAGCTTCTCCCGTACCTTTCCGCAGGAGACCTGGTCGTCCGAGCTCGCCGCGAAGCCTACGAGGCGTCGTTCACCGAGCTCCACGAGCAGCTCGTTCACTCGCGTGACCGGCTGGCAGCCGTGCTGGACTCGAAGTGATGCGCTGGCTGCTCATCTTCCTGGTGCGTGGCTACCAGGTGGTGATCTCACCACTCCTCCCCTCCACCTGCCGCTTCTACCCGAGCTGCTCGGCGTATGCCGTGGAAGCTCTCGAGCGGCATGGCGCATGGCGCGGGATCAAGCTCACGTTACGCCGCCTCGGACGTTGCCACCCCTTCCATCCGGGTGGCTACGATCCGGTGCCCTGACCCAGCAAGCGATTAATGGACAAGCGCTTCATCCTCTTCGTCATCCTGGCGGCACTCGTACTGGTCGTGACGCCCAGGATCTTTCCCCCGGCCAAGCGACCCGCTGCTGGCGGCACCGCTGCTGACACCGCCCGGCCCGCCGCGCCCGTCGAGAGCACGGTCGCGAAAGCTCCGGACACCACGCCCGCCGCGGTGAGCGAGGCGGCTCCTCCGCCCGCGGCAAGCGACAGCACCGTCACTGCTGCCGTGCCTACCGCGAAGCCGGACACGATAACCGTGGCTACGCCGAAGGCCGTCTATCGCTTCAGCACCGTAGGCGCGGCTCCCATCGGGATCCAGCTGAACGACTACAAGGCGCTCTCCGAGCACAACGGCCCGGTGGAGCTCGCGCGCGACGGCACTCCGCTCGTCAGCTACGAGCTGCTGCGCGCACCGGGCGACACTATCCAGCTCGACCAGCAGGCCTTCACCATAGACAGCTCTCGGAGCGCGGCCGGCGAGCTCTCCGCGCTCACCTTCCACGCCACGGCGCGCGGAGTACCGGTCTCGATATCGTATACCTTCGCGCCCGACTCGTACCTGGTGCGGGTCAAGGGAAGCGTGGGAACGGCCGCGAATTCCGAGGGCGGGCAATACCTCATCGCGCACCTCGAGCGCGGCCTCAACTCGCAGGAGGCCGACACGGTCGACGACCTGCGCCACATGGCCTACGTGGTGAAGCCGGCCGACGACGATGCGAAGAGCTCCCCCTTCTCCAAGCTCGATACGGCACAGGCCACGATCGAGAGCGGCCCACTCGACTGGGTGGCGAGCAAGAGCAAGTACTTCGTGCTCGGCCTCCTGAGCGACAGCACCACCGGACGCTTCGGCGGCGCCATGCTCCGTGCCCTACCCCACACGGGGAAGACCGTCAGCAGCGCCAACGCGCTCGTGCTCGAGCCGATCACGCCGCAGGGGAACTTCTCCTTCACCATCTACGCGGGCCCGCAGGAATGGCGGCGTCTCCTCGCGCTGGGAGACGACTTCGATCACGTCAACCCGTACGGCGGCTTCTTCCAGGGAATCGTCCAGCCCTTCGCCACGATCGTCATGCGGATCCTCCTCTGGACCCATGACCATCTGAACATCAACTACGGCTGGGTGCTGGTGATCTTCGGCATCGCCGTGCGCATCATCCTCTGGCCGCTCAACCAGACGGCGATGCGCTCGAGCCTCAAGATGCAGCGCATCCAGCCCGAGCTGCAGGCGCTGCAGAAGAAGTACAAGAACCAGCCCGAGAAGCAGCAGGCGGAGATGATGAAGCTGTACAAGGAGCACGGGATGAGCCCGTTGAGCCCACTCATGGGCTGTCTCCCGATGCTCATCCCGATGCCGGTGCTCTTCGCCCTCTACTTCGTATTCCAGAACACCATCGAGTTCCGCGGCGTCTCCTTCCTCTGGATGACGGACATCTCGCTCAAGGATCCGTACTACATCCTCCCCATTGCCATGGGGATCTCGATGTTCGTGCTCTCCTGGATCGGGCTCCGGACCTCGCCGTCCAACTCGCAGGCGAAGATGATGGCGTACGTCTTCCCGGTGATGATGACGGTGTTCTTCTTCAACCTGGCGGCCGGCCTCAATCTCTACTACGCCGTGCAGAACATCGCCGCCCTCCCGCAGCAGTGGCTCATTGCTCGCGAGCGTGCCAAGGCGGGGCCGCCCGCTTCACGGCCACCGACCCCGGTGGCGGCGAAGACGGGCTAGTCGTACGCCGCGGGCGCTTGCCGGGAGGGGTGCCATGCCGAATGACAGTGCAGGCGGAGGAGGAGATGGAAGACTGCGCGTCACCTACGTGGGGCACGCCACGCTCCTCCTCGAGATGGCGGGGGTACGCATCCTCACCGACCCCAACTTCGATCCCCGCCTGGCACGCTTCCTCCCGCGCGTCTCACCTCCCGGGATCTCGCTCGAGGAGCTGCCGAGGCTCGACGCCATCCTGCTCACGCACGCCCACGCCGACCACCTCTCCTTCGCTTCGCTCGATGCGCTCCCGCGCGCCGTACCGCTCTTCGCCCCACCCGCGGTGGCGCGCTGGCTCGCGCGACGCGGCTACGACAACGCGCAACCTCTCGCACCGGATGAGAGCGTAAAGGTAGGAGCGGTAGAGATCACCGCCGGCGCCGCGCGGCACATGGGTGCCCGCTACGCCGTGGACCGCTGGCGCAGCGCCGCCAACATGTACCTCATGACCGGTCGCGCCTCCACCTGCTTCTTCGCCGGCGACACGTCGCTCTCGGCGGACGGCCGCCGCATCGTCGAAGAGCGGCTCCCACCCTCGGCGAATCGATCGCTCGACGTGGCGCTCCTACCGATAGGCCACGCGCCCTGGTGGAAGCGCGCCGCCTTCCGGCGCGGCCACCTCACCCCGGGAGACGCGCTCACCCTCTTCGAATCGCTGGGCGCGAAGTTCTTCATCCCCTACCATTGGGGCACCTTCCGGCACCTCACCTCGGGACCCTACCAGGCGATCCGCGAGCTGCGAGCTGACCTCGAGCGCCACCATCGTCGCGCGGACGTCAGGATCCTGGAGCCGGGGAGCAGCTTCGAGCTGGAAGGCGCCGCATGATCGACGGGCACGAGGGCCCGAACGAAAGCGTTTCGATGTCGCACGATTCGGCGGGCCCCCACCCCCACCCTCTCCCCCTCCCCGGCGCGGGCGACACGATCGCCGTGATCGCGACCCCCGCCGGGCGGGGCGCGCTGGCCGTGATCCGATTGAGCGGGCCCGATGCGCACGTAGTGGCATCGCGCCTCGTGACTCCCTGGAGAGCGGAGCCGCGCGCGGCGTACCTCGCCACGCTCCGCGACCCGTCGAGCGGGAAGGTGATCGACCACCCCGTCGTCACCGTGTACGCCGCTCCTCGCTCGTACACCGGCGAGGACCTCGTGGAGTTGAGCGTGCACGGTGGAGAGCTGGTGCCGGTGCTCGCGCTCGGCGCTCTCCTCGCCGCCGGCGCGCGCGAGGCGCTCCCCGGCGAGTTCACGCGGCGCGCGGTCGCCAATGGGAAGATGGATGTGCTGCAGGCCGAGGGGGTGGGCGATCTGATAGATGCGCAGTCGCGCGCGATGCACGACGCGGCGATCGGCCAGCTCGAAGGGAGTCTATCGCGCAGGATCGCCACGTTGCGAGACGCCGTGATCGGACTCGAGTCGCTCATCGCCTACGATATCGACTTCCCCGAGGAGGACGACGGCCCCATCCCGGCGGCGCGGGTGGAGCGGGGGATCACCGAGCTGCTCGCGGCGCTCGACGCACTGCTCGCCACCGCGGCCACGGGCGAGATGCTGCGGCGCGGAGCGCTGGTAGTGATAGCGGGCGCGCCCAACGCCGGGAAGTCATCGCTCTTCAATGCGCTACTCGGAAGTACGCGCGCGATCGTGACCGACATCCCCGGCACCACCCGCGACGCCATCGAAGCGGTGGCCGACGTCGGCTCGTGGCCCGTGCGACTGGTCGATACCGCGGGACTCAGGGAGACGCGCGACGTGGTGGAGCGGCTCGGGATCGAGGTGAGCGAGCGATACCTCGGCTCGGCCGATGCCGTGCTCGCCTGCGGCGAGACGGCGGAGTCACTAGCGCTCACCGCCTCGCGCGTCCGCGCGCTCACGCCGGCGCCGGTCATCCTGGTACGCACCAAGTCGGATTTAGTAACTAATAGTTACCAAGATCGCCGAGCATCTACCTCTGCCTCTGGCGCGCACGGTAAGGACACGCCGGAAGAATTAAGAGCAAATCGCGACTATTACACTCCGGGGCCGGGCGTCATGCCAGGTGTGAGCCCGTCTGACGAATTAGTATCGGATAGTTACTATTGCGCTCCGGTATCCAGCGGCGATTCACGCTTCGAAGGCGAGCGTCCCGCCGATCCCGCGGTGGCCGTCAGCGCCGCCACCGGCGCGGGACTCGGCGCGCTCGCCGATGCGCTGGCCCGACTCCTCGCCGACCGGTACGGCGCTGTGCGTGGCGACGTCCGTGGCGACCGATCGGCGCCACTCCTCACGCGCGAGCGCCACCGGGTAGCGGTGGAACGTGCGCGCGGCGAGGTGGCCGACTTCGCGCGCGCCTGGCGCGAGGGATCGCTCCCGGCAACCGTGGCCGCGGTCCATCTGCACGCGGCAGCGACCGCCCTCGAGTCGCTCATCGGTGGCGTGGATGTAGAGGACGTGCTCGACCGGATCTTCAGCGACTTCTGCGTGGGTAAGTGAAGGCATGGCACACATCTTTCCCTGTACGCCTCCGGAGGAGGGTGCAGGAGACGATGATGACCACGTTGAAACAGATAGAGCTCAGCTGCCCGATATGTTGTAACCGCTTCACATCGCAGGCGGTTCTGTCCACGAACTCCTTCGGTGGCAAGCGTACCGATTTCCATGAGCGTGCCGCCGGCGCCCAGCCCCTACCCTATTTCATCCACGTCTGCTCCCGCTGCGGATACGCGGGAAGCGAGCGTGACTTCAGTGACGAGGCGGACGTGAGCCCGCTTCTGAAGGAGCACATCTGGGACGAGCTGGCCCCGAAGCTGGCCGACGGTGTGATACCGGGATCCGAGAAGTACGAGTTCGCGGCCAAGGTAGCCACCTGGCAGGGCGCCGAGCCCCGGCGCGTGGCCGACCTGCTGCTCCGAGCGGCGTGGTGCTGTGTGGATGAAGGGGACACGGAGGCGGAGCGCTACTTCCGACGCGACGCGGCGCTGACCTTCGAGCAGGCGCTGGGATCGTACGACGGCGTGGATCGCGACGAGCGACCCGTACTCACCTATCTGGTGGGTGAGCTCTGGCGCCGGGTGGGCGATGTGCGGCGAGCCGCCGAGTGGTTCGACCAGGTGGAGGAGGAAGTCACCGACCCCACTGCTCAGCAGTGGGTGCTCGAGGCGGCGCGCCAGCAGCGCGACTGCCCGAGGGAGTGGTTCGGGTAGTACTATGTAGTACTGGCGAACTGGACAGAAAGACCGAGGGGTGGTGGGCGCGGTGGCGAAGGGAGTATCTTCGGCCACATGAAAGAATACCAGGCCGTCCTGCTGCGGCTCTCCCGCCGCAGTCAGGACGATGAGGACGCGCTCACCGACCTTCTGAATGAAAGGAGTCGCGCCGGGTGGGAGCCCGCCCTGATGTCGCAGGATGCCCAGCGACTGACGGTCGTGTTCCAGCGTATGCCCAGCGGCGAAAGCAGCAATGCTCCCTCCTGAGCGCATGATCATGCGTGAACACTGAGCCCCTCCGCTCGAACACCTTTCACGTGCACACCATTCCAGAATAGGCGGCCGCTCCCGTGGCCAGGGGGTATAGATTGAGTACCCATATCGCGTCGTGCCCCAGCGCACGGTGCTCGGCGACAAGACCGTGACCACGGCGGCCGCGTCGGACCGCCGGCCACGCGTGGAAGCCGCGGAGCGTATCCTCCGCGCCGCGGTGCGCTGCATCGTCGCATCCGGTGCGAGCGCCCTCACGATGCACGAAGTCGCCGAGGAGGCTGGGGTGAGCAAGGGACTCATCCACTATCACTTCCACGACAAGGAGACGCTCCTTGCGCGCGTGGTGGAGTGGATGACTCGCAACCTCGTGGCGCGCGAACGGGCAGCGCTCGCCGAGTCCACCCCCAGGCACGCAATAGACGACCTCTGGGACTGGCTCTCGGCGGAGCTCGAGCGCGGCCACGTGCGCGTGCTCATGGAGCTCACCCAGTGGAGGGGCGCGCTCGTGAAGCGCGCCATCCAGGTCTCCAACCTCGAGCGCCGCGACGCCGCCGCAGCATCCATCGAGCAGCTCTTCTCTCTCCTTACCCTCCGCCCCCGCGTCCCCGCCGGTCTCCTGGCCGACGTGGTCGTTCCCTTCATCGACGGTCTCGCCGTTGCCACCGGAATCGACTCCGACTTCAACGCGCGAGCGTCATTCGACGTCTTCTGGCTCTCGCTCCTGAATCTCACCGAATAGCGATCTCCCGTACCACGGAGCGCCGCCGGTCGCGCCGAGGACGCTTCATCTTCGGCCTCGCGGCACTGGTTCTCCTGGCCTGGGCAGGCATGGTGATCGCCGTGCTGCTGACGGGCCGACGCGACGAAGCGCGACCGGCCGACGCCATAGTGGTGCTCGGTGCCGCGCAGTACGAGGGGCGTCCATCCCCGGTACTTCGCGCCCGGCTCGATCACGCGCTCGATCTCTACCAGCGCGGCCTGGCGCCGGTGGTGATCGTGACCGGCGGAATCGGCGTGGGCGACACCACGAGCGAGGCGAGGGTGAGTCGCAACTACCTCGCGAAGCACGGCGTGCCCGACAGCGCCATCATGATGGAAGCGCGCGGGCTCACCACCAGCCAGTCGCTGCACACGGTGCGTACCATGGTGGACGCGCTCCCCGGCCGGTCGGTGCTCCTGGTGAGCGACCCCTTCCACATGCTCCGCCTCTCGATCCTCGCGAGCCGGCTCGGCATGGAGCCCTTCACATCTCCCACACGCACGAGTCCCATCGCGTCGAGCCCGGTCGAGCAGCTCAAGTACGTGCTGGCCGAATCGGTGAAGGTCCCGATGGTCATCCTCTTCGAGCCGGGCATGCAGTAAGCGGTCCGGGCATTTAGTAACGCTTTGCTACTAACTACTCATGTGAGCTCGCGGCGGAGTGCTGGCCGTACCGCGAGCCGGGCTCGACCTCTCCGCCCGGGCCGGCCGAGTCCGCATCGGCCCAACGGCACGAGCGTTCGTTTCCGGATGCTCTCGCGCTGCTTTCGCTCACATTTTGCTGCCGTCTTCATCGCTGCTCGGCGCCCTCACGGGACAGCCGATCTCTTGTGTTGCGCGATCATCCCGGGAGGTGAGACAACGCTTCCGTAGCGCACGTCTGCCGGCGCTGGTTTCGTGACCGACACCCGTCTGCTCGCGCGCTGCGGTCTCCGTAGGATCCGTGGTTTTTCGGGGAGCTTCCCCCTCTGGACTTGGAGAGCAGATATGAGAGGATCCGCGTTGTGGTGTGTCGCCCTGTTGTTTTCCACGGCCGGTGGGCTGGGAGCGCAGGGGCTGACGATGCAGACCAGCAGTGGGTGGACGTTCTCGTTCTCGGGCAACGTCAACGCCTTTGCTGTCTACAATGATGGGAAGGTCGACCGTGGTGGAACCATCACCGGCGGCCTGATTACCCCGGAGAAGGCGAGCCGTATACGAACCGGCCTTCTCCCCGGCTACGCGACGCTTTCCGCGACCGGCAAAGAGGGCGGTCTCGACCTGGGCGTGCACTTCAGCTTCGCGCCCCAGATCCAGAGCAACAGTCTGCACGACAACTTCGGCTCACAGATCGACATGCGCGAGGTGTATCTCACCGTGGGCGGGAAGTGGGGCCAGATCCTCGCCGGCCGCGAAATAGGACTGTTCCAGCGGCAGAACATCCTCACCGACATGACGCTCTCCGGCACCGGCGCGAGCGGCGGCGTGGTGGGCGCGGCGGGGACCACGCTGGGGCGCATTGGCCTCGGCTACATCTACCCGAACTTCAACGGGCAGATCACCTACAGCACACCAGCCGGGAAGCCGGCGCAGCTCTCGATCGGAATCTTCGACCCGAGCGTAGTCTGCCCGCAGGACGGCTGCAGCAGCGCGAGCGGCGCCGCCTACTCGGGGACGAAGATCCCGCGCTTCGAGGCGGAGCTCACCTGGACCACCAACTTCGGTGGCCGAACAGGCGCAACAACCGACCAGACGAGCGCCAACTCCTTCCTCTTCTGGGCCAACGGCATGGTGCAGAAGATCGATCAGTTCGCGACCGACGTACCGGGCGACAACCCGAGCATCACCTCCACCGGTGTGGGCGGCGGGATCAAGCTCGCGCTCTCCGGTCTCTCACTGGTGGGCTCGGGCTACTACGCCGACGGCGTGGGCACGACCTTCATGTTCGGTCAGGGCACCGGCGCGCTCGATGCGACGGGGGCGAAGCGGAAGTCGTACGGCTACATCGGCCAGGCGACCTACCAGACGCCCGGCTCGAGATGGATGATCGGCGCGAGCTACGGCGACAGCCGGCTGAAGACGACCGACAACGATCCGGCCGACGCCGTCAACGATCTCGTCGAGAGCAATCGCTCCATAGACGGATTGCTCACCTTCCAGTGGTCGAAGGCGCTCAAGTGGGTGGCCAACTACACCTGGGCTACCTCGGAGTCCTTCTCCGATCACAAGGTGAAGACTAACCAGATTGCCAGCGGCTTCATGCTATTTTTCTGAAGTCCCGCGCGGTTCGAAGTTCCTTCGACGTTCGCGCCCGGGAGGGTCCTCCCGGGCGCGAACTCGCGTTGTGGCAGGAGCGCGGTGTGCCCCTCGATGCGTCCGACTCGTCGTATGAGAGCCGTCATAGACCACCGCTTCCCAGATGATTTCTCTCTCGAGAACCGTGTTCGGGGCAGGACGCACCGCGTGCACCGCGCGCACCGCACGCGTCGCACTCCCGATGTCGCTCTCCACGCGAATTCCCCGCTTACGTCACGCAGCCGCCGCGTGCGTGCTGCTCTTCGGCTTGGTCGCGTGCTCTGCGCGCGACGACGGCAGTGACGTCAAGCGCGATGCGTCTGGCGCCATCGCTGGCGCATCCACCCCGATCTCACGCAGCACGGCGACCGCCGCCAGCGGCAGCGGTGCGGGGCTCGCAGCAACAGCGAGCGACGCGGGAAGCCCTTCGCGCGCGGTATCGCGCACGGTGGTGGCCACCGTTGCCGACACGCTCGCCGCGAACGCGGATGTGTACGCCGGCTGGCGCAGCTTCAACATCAACTGCCAGAGCTGCCACGGCTTCAACGCCGTCGCGAACGATGCCGCGCCCGATCTCCGGAACTCCGTGCGAAATGGAGGCACCCTCACGCGCGCCCAGTTCCACGAAGTGGTGAGGAAGGGTCGGATGGCGAAGGGGATGCCCGCCTGGGGCGAGCTGCTCGATGCGAAGCAGATCGATCAGATCTACGCCTATCTGCGTGCACGAAGCTCCGGAACGCTCGGCGCCGGCCAGCCGAGCGTGGGGGGCGAGTAGACGATCGCGGTGTGATCAGGGCTACTGCAGGTGCCCGATCACTAGGTCTCCTTAACTCTCGTTGCCACGCCGGAGTACCGGTCCCCCGGTTTCGACGGCGACGATTCACTCGCCGGGCCCAGACTCTAGTCACATCGGCCGGGCGCCTTCCGTCAATGCTGTGACGGAGCGAGAGAGGAGAATGTGACCATGGAAGAACACCACGACTGGCTGGCCGAACGTTTCGAGGAGAATCGCGTTCACCTCCGAGCGGTGGCCTACCGGATGCTCGGCTCGACCGCCGAGGCGGAGGACGCGGTACAGGAGGCCTGGCTACGGCTCGGTCGCTCGGACACGAGCGATGTCGAGAACCTTGGCGGCTGGCTCACTACGGTAGTGGCCCGCGTCTGCCTCGATCTCCTGCGCAGCAGGAAGTCGAGGCGCGAGGAATCGCTGGAGACGCACCTGGACGCGCTCACCGAGGACCGCGTGTCCACGAACGATCCCGAGACGGAAGCACTGATGGCCGACTCGGTCGGCGCCGCGCTCCTCGTGGTACTCGAAACGCTTTCCCCCGCCGAGCGGCTCGCGTTCGTGCTGCACGACATGTTCGCCGTACCCTTCGATGAGATAGCGCCCATCGTGGGTCGCTCTCCGGTCGCCGTGCGACAGCTCGCGAGTCGGGCGCGCCGCAGAGTGCAGCAGTCAGATGGCACGCCCGAGCCGGATCGCGCCGCGAAGCGGAGAGTGGTGGAAGCCTTCCTCGCCGCATCGCGCGAGGGCGACTTCGAGGCTCTCCTCTCGGTGCTCGATCCGGATGTGGTGCTCCGAGCCGACAGCGTGGCGGTTCAGATGAGCCGGACCAGAGAGGGAGAGGGGGCCATGAGGCTCGCACCCGCGATCCGTGGGGCCGAGGGCGTGGCGCGTACCTTCCTGGGACGTGCGAACGCGGCGCGCGTGGTGCTCATCGATGGGAGCGTGGGGGCCGCGTGGATCCCGGGCGGAGTTACGCGCGCAGTCTTCAGCTTCACGATCGTGGACGGGAGGATCGCCGCGATAGACTTGATGGCGGATCCCGACCGTCTGCGCTCGACGGAAGTCACCGTGCTCGGCGGAGAGTGATCGATCCTGGATCTCCGCTCGAGCGAGGTGACGCGAGGTGACGCTAGCCCAGCTTCGCCCAGAGCGAATCCGGATACCGCCGCACCAGCCACCCGTCGATTCCGAGCCACCTTCCCGCTCTCGCGAAGAAGAAGGCGATCATCATGGCACCCAGCATCACGTGGAAGCCCTGCTGGCCGGGGCTCATGTGCTGCACGGCCATCCCGTAGAAGACGACCTGGAAGAAACCGAAGAAGGCGCCGAGTGCGGTGAGGATGCCGAAGGTGAGCGAGATCCCGATCGCCACCTCGCCGATAGCCGTGAGGTGCGCGAAGATGTGGCTGTTGGGGATCACGGTGTCGAGCAGGAACTCGCGGTACCAGCCGATGGGATTCTCGGCAGCGTACCTGGCGAGGAGCTTCGGCATCACGTTGATCCAGCGCGTGGTCGCCATCGGTACGGGAAGGAAACCCCACGCGAGCCCGATGGTGAGCTTGGTGAGGAGACTCTTGAGGAACCAGAGCCCAACCACCACTCGGAGGAACGCGAGCCAGCGCTCCGGATTACGCATGGTTCCCGCGTACGCTGCACTGGCTTGCATTGTTACTCCTCGTTCGTGGTGGTGCCGCGCCATACTCGGGCGCCGCCGTTCGAGAACGCACCCGTGTAAACCTCGCCTACGTCGCCCGACTTTCCTTCGGCTGCGGCGCGCTCGGCGATCTCCTCGCGCACCTTCGTGGCCAGAGCATCGGCTGCCTTGTCGCCGCCCACTATGCCGTACACCGCTGGTCCCCACGAGCTCTGCCCCACTCCGGCCGCGCCCCATTCACTCATCTTGTCTACCAGCGTGGTGCTCAGGCCCGGCGAGAAAGCGCTCCCCTGCGCCGGCGCGAACCAGCGGCCGTTGATGCACTGGATCTCGGTGAGCGCGTGCCCGAACGCGCGCAAATCCTTCTCTACGAGCGCGGGGAGGAGCGCCATGAGCACGAGGTGCGACACGCGCATCACGCCACGTTCCGGTGGAGGCGGGAGTCGCGCGAACGCGGCCGCTTCCTTCTCGCCGCTCATTCCTTCCTTCCCCGGCGGAAGCGCCACGACGTAGCGCCACTCGGCCGGCAGCTCGTAGCGCGCGAGGAGCGGAGCGGGATCGCGGCTCCCCTTGCGACGTCCACCCTCGAGCACGAAGCCGCCTTCGGCGAATATCCACGTTCCGATCGCCGACCGTCGCGCGCGGCCTACCGCGAGCGCGAGGAGCGGAGCGGCGGTGGGTAGCGAATACAGCTCGGCCAGTGCGCGCGCTACCCCGAGCGCGAGCTGCGTTCCCGAGCCCAGCCCACCGTGCGAGGGGATCGCCCGGTGCACCCGGATGCGCGCGCCGCGCTCGAGCTTGTGGTGCTCCATGAAGCGCCGCGCGAACTCCTCCGCCCGCGCCGCCGACGGACCTTCGGCGGTCAGCTTCTCGGCGGCGGTCGCTTCGAGAAGGAGCGACGGCGTGGGGATCGCCACGCCGATCCCGCCGAAACGCCGTCCCAGCGCGCCGCGCAGGTCGAGCATCCCGAAGTGGAGACGCGCGGGCGCCTCCACGAATACCGTGTCCTCGCCTCCGGCGCTCGCGCCGCGTTCATCGTGCACGTCCAGCTCACCGATCGTCATTCAGCTTTCTCTCCCTCCGTTGCCGGTACCACGTCGAGCTTCTCGCGCACGTAGGCGGTGACGAAATTCATCGCCTCGTGCTCGCGCTCTCCGGCGGTCTTGTTCACTATCACCTGCAGCCGCTCGAGCTCGGCCTGGATCTGCTGTGCGGGCAGCATGTGCGTTCGCGTGGCGAGTATCGTGGCCTCGAGCACGGCACCGCGCGCGCGGTTGAATCCGATGAAGTCGCGCTGGCTCCCATGGTGAACCACGCGCGTCTCGATCCGCGAGCGGGGCGGCGTGTCATCGATGCTCACCACCTCGACCTCGCGCCAGGAGCAGGCCGCGTCGAGCACCACGCCGCTCACCTTCTTCGCCGGGTGCGCGGGGAAGGTTGGCGTGGAGAGCGCCGCACGCGCGAAGATCAGCACGTCGTCGGTGATGTTCACCACAGCCACACCCGTCTCGCGAAGGTTGCGAAAAGTGGTGGTCTCGAGAAAGGGCTTGATGACGATGAGCTCCTCGCCCCACTCCACGCCCATGGGCGCGAAGTTCACCGCGCCGCCGGCGTCGGATGAGGTGACGATGGTCTCGATGATCATCGCACCATGGAGCTGAGACGCCTTCTCTCTCGCATACACTCGCTCTCTACGAGCTCGGTGTACGCCGCGCTCAGGTCGCGCGTGAGCGGCCCCACGGATCCGGATCCGATGGCGCGACCATCCATCCGCACGAGCGGAGCTATGCCGCGGAGCGAGCTGGTGAGAAACGCCTCGTCGGCGCCGGCCAGCTCGCTCGGCTCGACGCGTCGCTCCGTCACCTGGACGCCCCGCGTGGCGGCGAGCTCGATGATCGCCTCGCGCGTGATCCCCGGGAGCACGCCGCAGGAGAGCGGCGGCGCTACGAGCGCGCCGCCGCTCACGATGAACACGTTGCTGGCGCTCGCCTCGGAAACATGCCCCTCGGTGTCCAGGAATATCACCTCGGCGGCGCCATCCTCCCGCGCTCGCGCGAGCGCCGCGATGGTCTCCGTGTAAGCGAGCGTCTTCACTCCGGAGGTGAGGGCGCGCTCGTCGCGGCGCGCACTGGCCGTGAGCGCGGAGAGACCCTGCTCGTAGATCGCGGTGGGGAAGGCGGGGAGCACGTCCGCCGTGATCACTACCGTACCCGCCGTGCTCCTGCGCGGCGCGAGGCCCTGTGCGCCCGGACCGCGACTCACGGTGAGCCGGACGGCCGCAGCGTCCACGCCTGTCGAGCGCTCCACTACGTACGCCGGTTCCTCGAGCCAGTCGCCGATGGAACATGGAAGGCCGATCCGCAGGACGCTCGCGCCGTTGCGCAGTCGCTGGAGATGCCGCCCGAGGCGGAAGACCACCCCGTGCCGTACGAGCATCGTCTCGAAAACGCCATCGGCGAGCGTGAAACCGCGATCGAGCGCGGAGACATGCATCGCGTCGCTCGCCGCGCGCTCGCCGTTCACCCAGACCATGGGGAGTGTGACCGCCGGGCGCGTCGCGTCTTTCGTTCGCGCGGCCGGACCGAGCAGATCGTCGTCGATCAGATTCCGGCGCGGCGCGGCGCGCATCTCCTCTTCGCCCATCGCACCGTTCATCGCACCAGCGCCACAGGCGGCGCTTTGGCCGCATCGGCGGGCGGTGGAGCGAAAGCGAGATCGGCGCGATCAGGAAGCGTCTCGGTGCGCGATGCGGCGCCGTGCAGGAAGCGGTCGATCATCCGGTAACCGTGCTCGGTCAGCGCCGACTCCGGGTGGAACTGCACGCCCGTGACCGGATGCTCGCGATGCTCTACCGCCATGATCTCGCCATCCTCCGACGTGGCCAGCACGCGCAGCGCGTCCGGCAGCGAAGCGCGCTCGATCACGAGCGAGTGGTAACGTGTGGCGATGAAGGGCGAGGGAAGACCCGCGAAGACCCCGGTGCCATCGTGATGGATGCGCGACGTCTTCCCGTGCATCACGTGTCCCGCTCGTACTATCCGCCCGCCGTACGCCGCACCGATGCACTGGTGGCCGAGGCAGACGCCGAGAATAGGGATCGTCGCGCCGAAGGTACGGACGATGTCGGTGGAGATGCCGGACTCTGCGGGTGAGCAGGGGCCGGGTGAGATGATGATGTGTGAAGGAGCGAGCTCGGCTATCTCATCGAGCGTCACGGCGTCGTTGCGCCGGACCAGCGGCTCGCCGCCCAGCTCGCGCGTGTAGCGCGCGAGGTTGTGGACGAAGGAGTCGTAGTTGTCGATGAGCAGGATCATTCGCCAGCGGCCAGCGCCGAGATGAGCGCGCGAGCCTTGTCGAAGGTCTCGCGGTATTCCTCTTCCGGATCGGAGTCTGCCACAATGCCTCCTCCGACGCCGAAATATACCCTTGCACCGAGAGCCAGATAGGTGCGGATGACGATGCTCGTGTCCATCGCGCCGGTGATGCTCAGGTAGCCGACGGAGCCGCAATACACACCGCGCCGCCTCTGCTCGAGCTCGGTGATGATTTCCATCGCGCGCACCTTCGGCGCGCCGGTGATCGAGCCGCCGGGGAAGGCAGCCATGAGCAGATCTATCGTGTCGCGCCCTCGATCGAGAGTGCCGGTGACGGTGGAGACGAGATGCTGCACGGTGGAATAGTGCTCAAGTGCGAATAAATCGGGTACATGCACAGACCCGGGAGCGCAGACGCGCGAGATGTCGTTGCGCAGGAGGTCCACGATCATGAGGTTCTCCGCGCGGTCCTTCGCGCTCTCGGCGAGCACGCGTCCCAGCGCCGCGTCGTGCGCGGGGTAGAGGCCGCGCGGTCTCGTGCCCTTGATGGGCCGCGCTTCCACTGCACCGTCCGCATCGACGCGCAGGAATCGCTCGGGCGATGCGCTGAGCACGCGCACGCCATCCATGTCGAGGTACGCGGCGAAGGGAGCGGGGTTCAGCGTGTGCAGACGGCGGTAGAGCATCCACGGCGGCTCACGGAGGGGCGCCTCGAGGCGCTGCGAGATGTTGGCCTGGAAGATGTCGCCGGCCACGATGTAGTCGCGCACCTTCGAGACCGCCGCGAGATAGTCGGCGTGCGTGAACGATGAGCGCAGGCCGATCTCGCGCGCGTGGAGGATTCCTTCCACGGGATACGACGGCGCCATCGCGCCCGCGTGCGGCTGGCCGGTGTGTGCGCGCGGAGCGGACGGTGACTTTGCCGGAGCACACGGCTTCCACCACTTCTCGCCGCCCGCGAGCCGCGAGCGCACGAGTGAGAATCGTTCACGCGCGCGCTCCGCCCGGCGCTCTCCCTGCTCCGGGATGCCGGTGGAGATTATCCAGCAGCGCTCGGCCGCGTGATCCCAGGCGACGACCCAGTCGTAGATGCCGAGCAGCAGGTCGGGGATCGCGAGGTCGTCGTAGCGCGGCGAGGGGAGTCGCTCGAGCGTGGCGCCCCAGTCGTACGCTATGTAGCCCGCGGCTCCGCCCTGGAATGGTGGAAGGCCCGCAACCGGTTCGGTGGTGAATGGCTCGAGGAGAGTGCGGAGCGATTCGAGAGCGTTGCCGGTCAGCCTGTTGCCGTCGGCCAGTCTAACGCTGTCGGCCAGCCCGGGGCCCAGCCCGGGGCCGCCGGTTAGACTGACCGCGCCGGTCGGCCTAACGTCGTCGGTCAGCCTAACGCCGTCCGTCACTCCATTTCCACTTCCGCCGGTCAGCCTATCACCCCGCACCACCGCGCACGGGTCCGCACAGAGAAACGAGTACCGCCCGAGCTTGTCATGGTCGCGCGCGCTGTCGAGAAAGACGAGATACGGCGCATCCACGAAGCGCTCGCACGCGTCCAACGGATCGGGAACCGGTTCGAGCTCCTCCACCAGAGGCGGCGTCACGCCCCGCCTCCGGCCCCCTCCCTCTGCTCCGCTCCATCCCGCTCTTCAGCTGACTCCTCCGCCGACTCCTCCCCTGCTCTCCGCCTCGCGCGCGCGCTCCGCTGCGTGAGACGCACGCGCTCCGACTTCACATCGTCGCTCGGGGTGAGATACCCCCAGTTCAGCGCACCCTCCTGGCGATACGTCTTGCCGAGCGTGATGGCGAGCCGCGCTTTCATCAACTCGCGACCCAGATAGAAGGCGTGCGTCGCCTCGTCCACCTCGAGCTGCGCGAATATCTCCTGGATGTCCGTGCCGCGAACGAACTTCTCGCGGTTGAGCACCGTGATCGCCGAACGGTCGGTGAAGATCCGGAAGTTCGGATCGGTGATGCTCGCCTGCAGCTCGCGCAGCTCGCTCTCGCTGTACTCCAGGATGCGCGCGTCGCGCGTGGTGACGAGGCGATCATCGATGTGCTTGGGCACAACGCCGTTGTTAACGGCGTAGTGCATGAGCCGGCGCGCCACGTCCACCTCGCGCACCGCGCCGCTCGCCCAGTTGATGACCTCGGTGGTGAGCACGGCGCGGATCCCGAGCTCCTGGCAGATCCCTATCAGCACCGCGTTCACGCCGGTCGAATCGGCTTCCGTGAGCTCGGTGATGTTCCCGATCCCCATCATCATCTCCGCGTCCGGGAATCGTCGCCGCACCGCGGCGTAGCGCTCGACGGATGCGGTGAAGCCGAAGCCGAGCGGTTCGATGACCGGATCTATGAGATACGGCACGCCCCACGACTCCAGCGCGGCGATGGTCGGCTCCAGTGTAACGATGCCGCCGCCGGCCTCCGGCACCACCACGGCTCGCACGCCGCTCCCGAGCTCGCGCGCCACCTCGAGGTTGGAGCCGTTGATGCTGAGTACCAGCGTGGCTCCCGCGCGTACCGCTGTCACGATCTCCGCGGGGTCGAAGGTGTCGATGCTCACCTTCATCTCCGCGTCCACCAGCTCCCTCACCACGTCGGCGAGCTCGGGGAACTCGAGGCCGGGCGTGCAGCCGATGTCTATGTAGTCTGCACCCTGCTCTCGAAAATGCTCCGCCTCGCGGCGGATCTCCTCGCGCGAGAGGCGGGGAGCGTTGTTGATCTCGGCGATGATCTCGATGTCCCACGCGCCGTACTCGCGGCGGAGCGCAGCCTGGCCGAAGTACTGCGGGATGTCGCGCAGATCCTTGGGGCCCTTCTCGCTACGGACGCCGTACTTCTCCTCGATCGGATCCACATCTCCCTGGCAGAGCCCGGGGATGAGGATGAGATCCGTACCGTCAGGCACCTCGAGCGATTTCGCGATCCACTGCGTGGTCATCAGCGCGGCCACGGTGATGCGCATGACCGCTACCTCGTACTCGAAGGGAGGCGACATCCCCTCGAGCGTGCGCCTCAGCGCGGGCTCGGCGAGCCGGCCCGTCACGAAGAGCACGCGTCCGGGCGATGGCACTGCCGAACGTCGGGTGGAGCTCATCGCCGCGCGAGCACTACCTCGGCTCGCCGGCGCGCACGAACTTGTTGGGCGTTCCCTCGAGCGCGCCGTCGCGCGGACGCCAGAGCACCACTTCCTCGATCTTGCGTGCGAGCTCGAAGTCCTTGTCGGTGATCCCGCCGGCGGCGTGGTTCTGGAGCTTCACCCACACCTTCGCCCACGTCACCGTCAGGTCGGGGTGATGGTACGCGGCTTCGGCCAGGTAGCCGATCGCGTTCACCAGCATGAGCGTGGTGGGCCACCCGTCGGTCTTGTACTCCCTGCGGATCCAGCCGTTCTCGAGATACCAGCCCGGCAGCTCCTTCAGCTTCTCCCCCACCTCTCGGTCGTCGTACGTCCTCTCCTTCGTTGCCATCGTCTCTCCCTCCCCGTGCACCCGTTTCTCACATCACGATGCCGCCACCCACCAGCAGAGTCTGTCCCGTAAGGAAGCGCGCGTCGCGCGACGCCAGGAAGACGGCGGCACGCGCCACGTCCTCCGGCGTTCCCCAGCGCTCGAGCGGCGTGGACTTCACCACGCGCTGGTAGTGGCGATCGTCGAGCCCGGCGCCAAACTCGGTCTCGATCCACCCCGGCGCCAGGATGTTCACCCGCACTTTGGGCGCCACCGATCGAGCGAGCGACTTGCTGAAGCTGAGAATTCCTCCCTTGGCCGCCGAGAAGATCTGCGGGTTCCGCCCCGCCATCCCGGTGAGCACGTGGTCCCAGCTCGTGTTGAGGATCACGCCGTTCTGCGCCTGGTCATCCTTCGCGCCACTCCCGCCGCCCAAGGGAGGCTGATCGCGCATCCGGCGCGCCGCCTCCCACGAGGCGAGGATAGTACCGCGCAGATCAACGGTGAGCACGCGGTCCAGCTTCTCGATCTCGGGGATCTCGGACGCACCACCGGTGAGAATGTCTGCGCCCGCGTTGTTTATCCAGACGTCCACGCGCCCGAGCGCTTCCCACGCGGCGGTAGCGAAGCTCGCGATCGAGGGAGCGTTGGCCAGGTCGAGCTGAAAGACGTGCGCCTTCCGGCCGAGCGCCTCCACTTCTTCGGAGACGGCGATCGCATCGCGCCGGCCGGTTCGGTAGGTGATGGCCACGTCGGCTCCCTCGCGCGCGAAGGCGAGCGCTATGGCGCGGCCGATCCCGGTGGACGCGCCCGTTATCACCGCGCGATACCCCTCGAGCGCGGTGCCTTCGTGTGGTCGAGAGGAGCCGGGGTCGGACAACGCTTGCCTCCGGGTGACGCAGGGCGGTAGTGTACCGCACTACTCCGCCTGCCGAGCGTGGCGGCCGATTCCAAAGATACCAGCGCGTGATGCGCGTCTCAAAGAGGTCGAAGAGCGGTGCGGCTTCTCATCAGTGTAGCTGACGCGGCCGAAGCGCGACTCGCGCTCGAAGGCGATGCCGACATCATCGACGTGAAGGATCCAGCGCGCGGCTCGCTCGGCGCCGCGGATGTGTCCGTGTTGCGCGAGATCGCCGAAGTGGTGGGCGCCGCGCGGCCGATCAGCGCCGCGCTGGGCGATGCCGCGGACGAGCGCGCCATCGAAACGGCGGCGCGTGCAGCGGCGACCGCTCGACTCGCCTACGTGAAGGTGGGCTTCGCCGGTGTGGCCGACGCGGCGAAGATCGAGAGTCTCATCGCAGCGGCGGTGAGCGGCGTTCGGAGCGTGAGCGCCGCGAGCGGGGTCGTGGCCGTGGCGTACGCCGACGCGACGCGCGTCGACAGCGTATCGCCCGATCGGGTAATCGAAGCCGCCGAGCGCGCACGGGCGGTGGGGGTGCTGCTCGACACCGCGCGGAAGGATGGCGGCGCGCTCTTCGACCTCATGGACCAGGTGCGGGTGGGTCGCTGGGTGCGACTCGCGCACGAGGCGGCGCTCACCGTGGCGCTGGCGGGAAGCCTCACGGCCGCCGACCTGGCGAGCGCTCGCGCCCTCGGTGCCGACATCGCCGGGGTGCGCGGCGCGGCGTGCGAGGGCGGACGCGTGGGTCGCATCTCGGGCGAGCGCGTCGCCGCGCTGGTGCGCGCGAACCGCCCCATGTCGTGGACGCGGCCTTTCACGTGGGGCGATCAGGGACGGAGCGTGGAGCAGCCGGGGAGCATCGCGTAGGGCAGGACTCGGGAGCACCACGCGAGCGGCACGACTCCACTTCAGTGAAGAGTCACCGCTACCGTCATGCCGCGTGCGCCGAGCGGCACGGCGTCGATAGCGACGCGGTGCGCTGGCGAGCCAGGGAGCTCTCGCTCGGCGTGCGCTCCGATTATCCCGCCGGCTAACAATCCCACGAATGCGCTGAGAGCCACGAGCGGCGGTAACCCTATCTCGCACGGTGGCCCCTCCGAGTGCTCATCGTGCGAATCGCACCAGGCCTTCCCCGCGAGGTAGCCCAGTCCACCTCCCGCCGCAGTGCCGATCGCCATGCCGAGAAGGATGTGCCTGCCCTTGCCCGACGCCGCGCTGTCGCGGGCGAACGCAGCCTTCGCTACTACGCCAGCTCCGGCGGAGTCGAGCTCCACCGGCTCGCGCACGGTGAGCGCGCTCAGTGGTCGAGAGGCGAGGACGACCGAGGTGGCTCGTGCCGAGCGCTCGAGAGAATCCGCGGTGGTCACCGTCCGCACGCTGTCGTCGCCCGCCGGCACTCGCTGGGCCAGCGCCGACGGTGTAGGGAGTGAGGCGAGGGCGACCGCGAAGGCGGCGCCTATCACCAGCGGTATCCGAGCGCGATGGGTCAGCTGTCCGGTCGTCACGCCGGGAACGTACGCCCCGCGGCTCGAAGCGCAATGAGTGGAATCCCCGGCTTCGCTCGGCCCGCCCTCGGCCGCTGCTATTGTGTATACATAGTTAAGTCCTATATTGGCGACCATCTCCTGTCGGGGCCAGTATGACGCTACCCCACCGCCAAGCCAGTCAGCGCGACACCCTCCCCGCACCCGCCGATCGCAACGCGGCCGACCGGCAGCTCATCGCTCGCGCGCTCGCCGGCGACGAGTCCGCGTTCGAATCCGTGGTTCGCGCCCACTACCCGGGACTCTGCGAGCACGTCCTCCGCTACGTCGGCTGTCCGGAGGTGGCCGAGGACCTGGTCCTCGAGCTCTTCGCGCACCTCTGGAACCGGCGCCACCGCTCCATCCCCCTTACCGTGGACCGCGGCTACCTCTATCGATCCGCGCGCAACCGCGCGCTCGATCACCTGCGCCGCCAGCGCGTGGCCACGGGCTGGGTAGACCGGATGAGCCGCGAGGCGTACGAGCCACCCGACGATGCGCCCGACGACGCGCTCGAATGCCGTGAACTCGCCGCCGCCGCCGCGCGCGCGGTTGCCGAGCTCCCCGAGCAGCGACGCCGGATCTTCGTACTCTGCCGAGAGCACGACATGAGCTACGCCGAGGTGGGCGAGCGACTCGGGATCTCGCCCCGCACCGTCAACACCCAGATGACCCGCGCCCTCAAGACCCTCCGCACCAAGCTCGCGCCCTACTTCCCCTGTACGTGATCGGCGCGCGGCGCGCGTTGTATCTGGACTGACCACCGGAACGCCATCGAGATGGTGGGCGCCGACGAGCGCCGCGCCGATGCCGGCGCGGCGACCGGGCGGAGATGCCGGCCAGCTCCCTCATAATGCAATGGAGGATTCATGCGCGGTCCCCAGCACCGTCGTGCAATCGGCTTCTCCGCCACGCCCATCGCGCTGCTCGCAGCGTTTGCCGCCACTCTCGCTCACCCGAGCGCCGCGAGGGCGCAGCTCCCGCAGCCCACGCAGGGCGGCGCCGAGCCACCGGCGGTAGCTCCCGCCCCGCAACGCGGCGTCCGTGACAGTGCGGAGCTCGAGGCATTCATTGACGGTGTCATGGCGGGACAGCTCCGGCGGCAGCACGTGGCTGGGGCCACGGTGTCGGTGGTGAAGGACGGGAAGCTCCTCCTCGCCAAGGGGTACGGCTTCGCCGATGTCGAGAAGCGCAAGCCTGTGGATCCAGCCACCACGCTCTTCAGGATAGGATCGGTGAGCAAGCTCTTCACCTGGACCGCGGTGATGCAGCTCGTGGAAGAGGGGAAGCTCGACCTCGACACCGACGTGAACAAATACCTGGACTTCAAGATCCCGGACACCTACCCGCAGCCGATCACGTTGCGCAACCTCCTCACCCATACGCCAGGCTTCGAGGAGGATAGTCGCGGCATCATCAGCGATGATCCCGCCGATGCGGTGCCGATCTCGAAGTGGCTCCCCGAGCACATCCCCGAGCGCGTACGCCCGCCCGGCACCTACTCGGCCTACTCCAACTACGGCGCCACTCTGGCCGGCTACATCGTGGAGCGTGCATCGGGGATGCCGTGGGAGGAATACGTCGAGAAGCACATCCTCGAGCCGCTGGGGATGAATCACACCTCGCCGCGCCAGCCGCTCCCCGCGTCGCTCGCGGGCGACATGTCGCAGGGGTACAAGTACCAGAAGGGAGGCTTCAGCCCCAAGAAGTTCGAGATCGTGGTGGGCGGTCCGCCCGCGGGATCGATAAGCTCCACCGCCACCGATATGGCGACCTTCATGCTCGCCCACCTGGGCGGCGGTGCGGTGGATGGGAAGCGCATCCTCAGCGAGGCCACCACCGCGCGGATGCACGAGCGTACCTTCGGACACGACCCGCGCCTCGCCGGCTGGGCGCTCGGCTTCTACGAGCAGGACACCCACGGCCTCCGACTCATCGGCCACGGCGGCGACACGCAGTGGTTCCACAGCGACATGATGCTCCTCCCCTCCGAGAACACCGGGATCTTCGTGTCGTACAACACCGACCGCGGTGGTCAGCTCAGCTTCGGACCGTTCGTGGAGGCGTTCCTCGATCACTACTATCCCACGCCGATCCCGGTGGTGGCCTTCCCCTCCGACGCCGTGCAAGAAGCGCAACGCGTCGCGGGCGTGTACCGGGCCAACCGTATGTCGTACACCACCTGGCAGAAAGCTGCCGGGCTCGCGGGCGGCACCACCATCGGTGCCGACAAGGATGGTGCGCTGCTGATCAGTTCAGGGGGTGACCTGGAGCGCTACGTGCCGGTGGGCCCGCTGCTCTACCGCGAGGCGCTCGGTAACGAGATGGTCGCGTTCAAGGCCGATTCCTCGGGCCAGATCGACCACGCCTTCATGTCGACCACCCCGATGATGGCGTTCCAGCGCGTACCCTGGTACGGCTCGCCCAAGCTGCATCTTTTCATACTCGGACTGGCCACGGTGGTGTTCGTGGGAGTGATCGTCGCCGCGGTGCGACGTCTCTTCCGGCGCTGGTTCGGCGATCCGCTTCCGGGCGATGCGATGCCGGGAAGGATATTTCTCGTTGGGCTCGCGCTCGCGAACATTGCCTTCGTCGTGGCGCTGGGCACCCTGATCTCGAACATCGAAGCGCTGCTCCTCGGAAACGGCACGGGGATGAAAGTCGCGCTGGTGTTCCCGGTGATCGGCGCGATCCTCACCATCGTCGCGCTCGTGGTGGCCGTCCAGCAATGGAGGAAAGGAACCGGCACGAAGAGCTTCCGCATTCGCTACGACATCGTGGTGGCGCTCGCGCTGCTCTTCATGTGGTCGCTCAACTACTGGAATCTGCTGGGCTGGAGAGTGTAGCGACTCGCCCCGTCACCGCAGCGTTCGTCGAGGAAGACAGGTGGAATGACGAACCCGCCGACCAATCTCACCCTGGACTCCGGGCCGCGCGATGACGATGAGCGGATGGTGCGCTACATCGTCGGCGAGTGCTCGCAGCTCGAGTCGGCCCGGACCCAGGAGTGGATCGCCGCCGAGCCGGCACGCTGGAAGCGATTCCAGGAGCTGGAGCGCATCTGGCGCGCGTGCGCCAGCGAGCCATCGAGCAGGTGGGACGCGGAGAGCGCTCTCGGTCAGCTGCGCGGCTCGCCCGCTCTCCCTACGGAACCCGGGGAGCGGAGCCGCCCGCCCGTGGCCCCGCTGACCCTGCGCCGCGGGCGCGGCTCTTCGCGCTCGCCGTGGAACAGGGGAGCGTTGGGCATCGCGGCAGCGATCGCTCTCGCCGCGGCCGGAGTGGTAGGCTCCAGGGCGATCACCGGCCACTGGCCCGTGCGCACGGCGGCAGATGGCGCGGCCGAGGTGGTGCCGCTGCAGGAGGTGGCGACGGCGCGCGGGCAGCGCGCCACGATCACGCTCTCCGACGGCACGCGCATCATCCTGGGCGCCGAGAGCAGCGTACGCTACGCGCGCGACTTCGGCGCGCGCGCGCGGCGCGACGTGTACCTCGATGGGCAGGCGTACTTCGAGGTCGCGCACGACTCGCTGCGTCCGCTCGCGGTGCATACATCGAGAGGCGTAGCGGAGGATCTCGGCACGGAGTTCGTGGTGACCGCGTACTCCGCGATGCCCGACATGCAGGTGGTGGTGGCGTCGGGTCAGGTGCTGCTGCGACACGCGGCCTCGTCGGGGCCCGATTCCGCGATCGCTGGCGGCGACCGGAGCGCGGAGCCGCTCACCCTCGGTCCCGGAGAGCTCGGTATCATAGACAGTAACGGGGCGCTCTCGCGATCGCGCGTGAGCGACCCATCGCCGTACTTCGACTGGACGAAGGGAGAGCTGGCCTTTCGCGGCGTACCATTGGGGGAAGCGCTCCCCGCGATCGGCCGCTGGTACGACATGGAGATCGCCCTCGGCGATTCCTCGCTCGCCAGCCGGCGGCTCGTCGCCAGCTTCGGTCCCCACTCGGCGCACGACGTCGTCCGACTCATAGCGCTCGCCGTGGACGCTCGGTACGAAGCGCACGGCGATACGATGGTGCTGCTGCCGAGGTGAGACGGGGTCAGGTCTCGCGTCCTACCCGCTGTCATCCCCGCGAAAGCGGGGACCCCTGTTCGGCTAGCCGAACATGGGTCCCCGCTTTCGCGGGGATGACGGTGTTGGGTACAGTCAGCCGCCGGCTGGTCGATGCACGATGCAAGACCTGACCCCGTCGCTCCGTCGCTCACTGTACGTAGCCGGGGCGCGCGTGGCGTTGTAATCAGGGGCGGCGGGCGAGCAGAATCGCGTATCCCCTCCCGCCGGGTCCCGACATCGGGCGTCCGATCACATCACCAGGGAATCACCATGCAGACCACCGTGCAGCGCTCCACGCGCGCGACCATCGCCGCCATCGCCGCTCTCGCCGCAGCTGGCACCATCACCCCACCGCTCGCCGCTCAGAGCGGAGCAGGCACCTCGGCGAAGCCCGCTGTGGTGAAGGTCGACTACTCCGCCCCCGCCGGCGCGCCGTACGAGGCGATCGCCGTGACAGTGCCATCGCCAGCTGGACACACGCTCGCGGGCACACTGACTCTTCCCAAGGGAGCGAGCCGCGCGCATCCGGTGGCGGCGATAGTCACCATCACCGGGTCCGGCCCGGAGGATCGCGACGAGGCGCTGCCGGGCGTCGAAGGGTACCGTCCCTTCCGCCAGATCGCCGACTCGCTCGGACGCCGCGGGATAGCGGTGCTGCGCATGGATGATCGCGGCTACGGCCAGTCTACGGGGAAGCACAAGGGCGCGACGAGCGCCGACTTCGCCGACGACATCCGCGCAGGACTCGCCTACCTCCGCACCAGACCGGAGATCGACGCGAAGCGCCTCGGCCTCCTGGGCCATAGCGAGGGCGGCCTCATCGCGCCGCTCGTCGCGCTGCACGAGCCGACACTGCGCGGGATCGTGCTCCTTGCCGGACCATCGAAGGGCGGGCGGGAGATTCTCCAGTACCAGCTGAGCAATCTCATCGAGCACAACCCTAAGCTGAAAGGCGCGAAGAAGGACTCGGCGCTCGCGGGCATCGACGCGCGTATCGACTCGCTCGGCGCCTCGGATCCCTGGATGAAGTACTTCCTCGACTACGACCCCCTCGCCACCGCGCGCCAGGTGAAGACCCCGGTCCTGATCCTCAACGGCGGCACCGACCAACAAGTGACCCCCGACCAGGTCCCGGTACTGGCCGCCGCCTTCAAGGAAGCAGGCAACCCCGACGTCACCTCCCACGTCTTCCCCAACCTGAACCACCTCTTCGTCTACGACACCAGCGGCTACCCCGGTGGCTACGCCAAACTCCAGAACGCCCACGTGGAGCCTGAGGTGGTGGGGATGGTGGTGGATTGGGTGGTGGAGAGACTGAAGTAAAGTGGAGAGAAAGCAGAAAGCAGAAAGCAGTGAACTGCCTCGGGGGTGAGGGCTGTAGGTCGCAAAGCCGTCATCCCTGCGAAAGCGGGGACCCATTTTCGGTCTGGCTAACATGGGTCCCCGCTTTCGCGGGGATGACGTTGTATGACGAGCCGTTCTCTGCTCTCTGCTCTCTGCTCTCTGCTTTCTTATCTCTCTCCCCCCTCACGGAGCCTTCCTTACAAACCCAATATCCCTCATCCTGCTGGCGCTGAGGGCGAAGCCGGTGACGTGGCCGGATTTGTCGCGCTCGAACTGGAGGAAGCCGCCGCCGGCGGTGAAGGCATCGCGCATGGCGGGGGTGAGGTCGCCGGCGATCTCGGTGAGGGCGCCAGCATCGAGCTTCAGGACGAGCTTTCCATTCTCCACCACGATCGGCCAGGTGACATCGAGCTCCGGGCTGTAGTAGCTGCCGGCGTACGCCTTCAGCGCGGCGGCGTTCGGGGTGGCAGGGGTGAATCGCACGCCCTCGTTTCCCTCGCCAGAGCCGATGATGAGCCGCGCCGAGGGCGCGGGGGCGCTCCCGGTGCCGGCGGTGAACACGACCTTCACCGGGAAGTCGGGGACACTCATGGTCGTCGGGCCGCTACGGTGGAGCGGGAAGTCGCGTCCCACGAAGTGTAGCTTCAATCCACTGTCGCCGGCGGCTACCTGGAAGACGGTGTTGGTGCTCGACACGTAGTAGTTCCCCACCATCCGATTCTCGGCGATCGAACCGGTCGCGCCGGCGCTCGACTCGGTCACCGCGGTCGCGGGCGCAGCTCGCGACGCCTCGCTGCTGTCCGTGCCGGCGGCGCCTCCCGGCTGCGCCGACGCTACCTCCTTCCCTTCCTCGAGCGCATCGGCCAGCACGATGTCGGCGACCTTGTCGGCCAGCCCTTCGGGTGAGATCCCGTCGGAGTTGCAGAAGGTGACCACCGAGGTGTGCTGCTCCGGGAAGCGCTCGTACGCAGCGTGGTAGCCGATCCAGTCGCCGCCGTGCTGCACGCGCCTGAGCCCGCGATAGCTGTCCACGAAGAGCCCGCGCGCGTACTCGAGGGAATCGCCGTTCGCGAGCGTGCCGCGTTCCTGCAGCCACTTCACCATCCGCTCGCCACCGACGCGCGGGTGGTAGAAGTTCTCATCCCAGAGGAGCGCGTCCTCCACCGAGAGGTGTACGGCGCCGTCGCCGGTCTCCTCCCAGTTGGACATGCTGTTCACGAAGCCGTCGGCGCTGTCGGGCGCGTAGCCGAGTGCGCGGCCGGGGATGAGCATCTCGGCGCGATCGCGATAGCGCGTGTGCGTCATGCCGAGCGGGAGGAAAATTCGCTGGCGCGCGAAGTCGGCGAGCGACTGGCCGCTCACCCGCTTCACGATCACCGAGAGGAGGAAGAAACCGGTGTTCGAGTACTCCCAGCGCGAGCCGGTGGGGAAGTTGAGGTTGCGCTGGCGCGCGACGATGGCGAGTGCCTGCGAGTCGGTGGTCACCTCCTCGAGGGAGTGGCCAGCGAGCGCCAGGAGCCCCACGTAGTCGCGCATCCCGCTCGTGTGGTGCAGCAGGTTGTCGACGGTTATCGGCGCGCCGTAGTCGGGGAGCTCGGGGATGTACTTCCGCACGTCATCGCTGAAGGAGAGCTTCCCGTCCTCCACCAGGAGCGCGATGCTCGCGGCCGCGAACTGCTTCGATGTCGAACCAATATCGAAGAGCGTGGCCGGCGTGATCCGCACGCCGCGCTCGAGGTCGGCCATCCCGTAGCCGCGCGCGTAGGCGACCCGCCCGTCGCGGAAGACTCCCAGCGCGCACCCCGGCGCGTCGGAGCGGTCGTACTCGGCGAAGACGCTGTCCACACGCGAGCGCTCCGCGGCGCCGAGTGCGCGAGGAGCCGCCGATTGCGCCGGGAGCGGAAGCGCGAACAGCGCGTAGAGGGCGAGGGAAGCGAGTACGCAGGCCAAACCAGGTCGTGGATTGCACTGACCGTCATCCCCGCGTAAGCGGGGACCCATTTTAGCGGGCTCGAACACGGGTCCCCGCTTACGCGGGGATGACGGAGCCCGGGTCGGGAGCTCAGTTGGCATTGCCACGTTCTCTCCTGAACTCGACCCCGAACGCCCGCAGCGCGCTCACGCCGCCGGAGCCGTCGAGGACGAAGGTGACCACCGGGTCGGGCTCGATCGTGTTTTTCGCCTTCGCTCTGAAGACGTCGTACTCCACGTGCTCGAGCGGCTGCGAGTCGCCCTTCACGAAGCGGAATCGGAGCGAGTCGCCGGCGAGGGTGATGTCCACCTTCCCGTACACGGAATCGCTGTACGTGCCGACGTAATTCTGCAGCGGCAGCGTCGGATGCGTGTTCTTCGCGCGCGTGCTGTCGCGCTTCGCCCGCGCCGCCTCCGCCTTCGATTCCATCTCCTCGAACAACCGATGCAGGTCGCCGCTCCAGTCGCGCTGCGGGTTCCGCTCGTACATGTCGAAGACACGGTACATGAGCGCGTGCCGCAGCTCGGCGTGGTCGAGGTTTTCGAGCACGTACACCCCGACGCGCTGGGCCGGGAGGAGCCCGATGATGGCGCACATTCCATCGATGCTCCCGGTGTGCATCCACACCGTCTCGCCCTTGTAGTCCTGCACGAACCAGCCGAGCGCGTAGCTGAAGAAGTGCGGCTGCGCGAGCCGAAGGGCGGGATATTCGGCCATCGGCGCGCGGATCTCCGGTGCAACGATCTCGCGGAAGGTCTCGGGCTTCACCAGCCGCTTGTCCCCGATGCGTCCGCTGTCGAGGATGAAGCGCATCCAGATGGACATGTCGTGCACGCTCGACCACACCGATCCGGCGGGCGCTATTGGATCGGTGGTTCGGATGGAGACCACCTGCACGCTGTCATCGAGCTCGGCGTGCGGTACCGCGACGTTCGGCTTCCCCCGGAGCTCGGAGACGAGGGGAATCGTCTCCGTCATGCTGAGCGGCTGGAAGATTCGCTGGCGAAGGAAGTCGGCCCACGACATCCCGGAAGCCTGCTCGACGATGGCGCCGGCCAGGGCGTACATCACGTTCTGGTACTCCCAGTGCGAGCGGAACGACGACTCGGGCTCCACGTAGCGGATGCGCTGGAAGATCTCGTCGGTGGGATAGCTGTCGAAGATCCAGAGCAGATCGGTACCGGGGAGTCCGGTGCGGTGGGTGAGTAGGTCGCGGATCGTCAGCTCCCGAGTAGCCCAGGCGTCGTGGAGCCGGAAGTTCGGGAGGTGGTCTATCACGCGGTCGTCGAAGGAGAGCTTCCCCTCGTCGGCCAGCATCGCGAGCGCGGTGACGGTCATCGCCTTGGTGGTGGAGCCGATGGCGAAGCGCGTGTGCTCATCCACGCGGGCGGGCTTCCCCTGCTCGATGACCCCGTACCCCTTGGCGAAGACGAGCGAGTCGTTCTTCACCACGGCGATCGCTAGCCCCGGGACCTTCCAGTCGCCCACCGCCTTCGCGACGTAGCGGTCGAAGGCGGCCATATCCGGCGCGCGGGCGGCGCGCTGCTGCGCCTGTGCCCCGGTGGGCGCGGCGATGAGCGCGGTCGTGATGGCCGCCGGAGTGAGAGCCAGAGGGGCGGCAGCGGCGCCGGCCAGGAGGAACGCGCTCAGGAAGCTCCGGGCGCTGTGCACGCGCGGACGGAGGCGGGGGGCGATCGATCTGCGGTACGGTTGGGTCATGACTCTGGGAGAGGAAGAGTGTGTGGCCGGCATCTCTATACAACGGTCGAGTCCACCCCGGATACGTACGAGCCGGAACTCGCTGTACGTGATGCCGCCGCGGTGTGCGTTGATGTAAACGCGGGCCATGGAGTCCTCGCTCGCCCCTCGTGTATGTGCCCCCTCCCAAAGCAGGAGCAACACATGCGAACCCCGCTCGGTCAGCACCTTCCCCGGAGCTCACTGGCTGCCGCATGCCTCGCTTTATGGATGGCCGTACTCCCCAGCTTCCCGGGCGCCCGCGCCCAGGGCGTGGGAGCCGACGCCATCCACAGCGGTCCCCGCTTCCTCGTCGCGCTCGCGTCATCGCCGAGTCGCACGGCGCCGCTCGACGTGGAACGCAGCCCCGCCCTCGGCAGGCGCATCGCTCTCGACCTGCAAAACGTCAGCGTCACCGACGCCCTCGCGGCGATAGCCGCTCGATCCGGCGTCCGGTTGGTCTATACCGAGGATGTGCTCGCGCACGCGGGACGAGTGACGCTCCAGGCGGATGCCATAACCACAGCCGCCGCGCTCACCGATGTCCTCGTGGGCGCCGGTGTGGACCTGGTGTTCAGCGAGGACGGTGAGCAGGCGGTGCTGGTGCGGAGCGCGCAGCCGGCACCGCGTCAGCTCGGGACGATAGTGGGCCGGGTGACCGACGCCCGCAGCCGCGAGGGGATCCCCGGCGCCGCGGTGCACATCGACGGCGGGAGCCAGGGCGCCATTACCGGCGAGGATGGAGCGTACCGCATCTCCAACGTCAACCCCGGGAGCTACGCCGTCAGCGCGCGGCGAATCGGCTACACAGCCGGCCGCGTGCAGGTCACGGTAGTCGCCGACCAGGAGGTGACCGCCAACTTCGCGCTCGAGGCGGCGGCCACGTCGCTCGACCAGGTGGTGGTCACCGGTACCGCGGGCGCCGAGCAGCGGCGCTCGATCGGCAACGCCGTAGCCGCGGTGAGCGCCCCCGAGGTGCTCGCGAAGTCGGCGTCACCCAATCTCGGAAGCCTCCTCAACGCGCGCGCGCCAGGCGTGGTGGTGGTCCCCAACAGCGGCCGTCTCGGCGCGGGTCCGAACATCCAGATCCGCGGCCGCTCGAGTCTATCGCTCGACAACTCGCCGCTCATTTACATAGATGGCGTGCGGGTGAACAACGCGGTGGGCACCGGGCCGGGGCAGAACGGTTTCGGCTCTCAGAACGCCGACGTGGGCGGACGCCTCAACGACATCAGCCCCGAGGACATCGAGAGCATCGAGATCATCAAGGGCCCCGCAGCCGCCACGATCTACGGCACCGAGGCGGCTAACGGCGTGATCCAGATCATCACGAAGAAGGGTCAGACCGGAAAACCACGGCTCACCGCGCAGGTTCAGACGGGCGCCCTCTATTTCAGGGATCCCGAGGGGCGCGTTCCGACCAACCTCGTCCCCGACCCGGAAACCGGAGAGCTGGTAGCCTGGAATGGCGTGAAGACGGAGGCCGATCGGGGCACGCCGATCTTCACTAACGGGCAGACGCGCCTCTACAACCTGTCCCTCTCGGGCGGACTCGAGCAGTTCGGCTACTATCTGTCTGGCGCCTACCAGAACGATCTGGGGATAGAGCCCAACAACAAGCTCCGGCAGTTCAGCTCGCACGCGAACCTTAACGTGACGCCGGGGCAGAAGGTGGATGTGGGCGTGAGCCTCAACTACGTCGACCTGTCGAGCCACCTGGGCGCCGACGTAGGTGCGTCACCGATGCTGGGCGCCGAGATGGGCCACCCGCTCCTCTTCCCGGGCGCGCGCGGCTTCTATCCGAACTTCCCGCCAGAGGTGCCGCAGCAGCTCTACGACAACTTCCAGGGGATCAACCGCTTCACCGGAAGCGGGACGATCAATCACCGCCCGGTGAGCTGGTTCTCGCATCGGCTCATCACCGGAATCGACTACACCGGCAGCGACAGCCGGGCCCTGGAGCGCTTCGCGCCGCCCGAGCTGGCGCAGTTCCTCGGACCGGTAGTCGGGGCCGGGCAGATCTTCCAGACGCTCGCGAACAACACCGTCATCACCGCCGACTACTCCGCGACGGCGAGGGCCTCGCTCACCTCGTCCATCTCGTCGGCCACGTCGGTGGGTGGCCAGTACTATCGTACGGAGCTCAACACCAGCACCCTCGGCGGAATTTCCTTCCCCGGCCCGGGCGTGGAGACGGTGTCGGCCACCGCGCAGCAGTCGAACTCCACGCAGAGCCAGATCATCAACACCACCATCGGCGCCTACTTCCAGGAGCAGATCGGCTTCAACGACCGGCTCTTCCTCACCGGCGCCGTGCGCGTGGACAACAACTCCGCCTTCGGCGATGAGTTCAAGTGGGTCACCTACCCCAAGGTGAGCGCATCCTGGGTGGTGAGCGAGGAGCCGTTCTGGAACTTCGACTTCGTCAACACGCTCAAGCTGCGCGCCGCGTACGGGGAGTCGGGGCGGCAGCCGAACGCGTTCTCCGCGCTGCGCAGCTACACGCCGGTACCCGGTCCCAGCGGCACCAACGGCGTCACCCCCGGCTCGGCCGGCAACCCCGAGCTCAAGCCGGAGCGCGGTCGCGAGGTGGAGGTGGGATTCGACGCCGACCTCTTCGACCGCCTGCACCTCGACTTCACCTACTTCAACAAGCACACGACCGACGAGATAGTCTCGCAGCCCGTGGCGCCATCCGGAGGCTTCCCCGGCGATCAGCTGGCGAACCTCGGTGAGGTGAGCAACCACGGTATCGAGCTCGGAGCCACGTTCCAGGCGTTCCGCCGCGACAACCTCTCGTGGGAGATCACGGGGAACGTCGCGACCAACAAGGACAAGATCGAGGACCTCGGCGGCCTCTCGTCGATCATCGCGCCGGGCCAGAACAACATCGCGGGCTTCCCGATCGGCGGCTACTTCGCCAAGCACATAGTGTCGGCCGAGCGCGATCCGGCTACGGGGGGAGTATCGAGCTTCCTCTGCGCAGGCGCCGGTGGTCAGGGGGCGGTGGATTGCCAGACGGCGCCGCTGCTCTTCGTGGGCACTCCCACTCCGAAGGTGACGGGCTCCATCGGCAACACGTTCACGCTCTTCAAGCGGCTCCGCCTCTACGCGCTCGTGGACTTCAAGCGTGGCAACAAGCTGCTCAACGCCATCGAGCAGTTCCGCTGCTCGGGCGTGCTCGGTATCGGCTACTGCGATGCCAACTACCACCCCGAGAACTACTCGCCGATCTACCTGGCGCAGCTCGACCCCACCAGGAACGCCACGGGATTGAACGAAGCGTTCTTCCAGGACGCGTCGTTCGTGAAGCTGCGCGAGGTATCCGCGAGCTACACCCTCCCGGAAAGCTGGTTCAAGGGCGTCGGCATCTCGCGCGCGGTCGTCACCCTCGCGGGACGGGAGCTGCATACCTGGACCGACTACCGCGGTGTCGATCCGGAGGTCAATGCCCTCGCGAGCGCCAGCGACTTCACGAGCTTCGACCAGGGCGTCATCCCGCCGCTCAGCCAGCTGGTGGCGACCATCAACCTCACGTTCTGACCCATGCGAAACCATTCCCGGTGGGGGAGAGCTACCACAATGACCTCCAGAAACCGGCGCCGCGCGCCATGGGCCATCTGTACCGCGCTGGCGCTCACGCTAGTCACGACGGTAGCCTGTCGCGACATCACGACTCTGCAGCAGAAAGACCCCAGCCACCTCGATGCCAGCACGCTCTTCGTGCCGGCCAACGCACAGCTCCTCGTCAATGGCGCAATCAGCGACTTCGAGTGCGCTTACAACCGTTATGTGGTGGGGAGCGGAATACTCAGCGACGAGCTGGTAGACGCGATCTCCTTCATCGCGAACTACGACTACGATCGGCGCACCATGCCCACCAGCGCGCCGTACGGGACCAATGACTGCAACGCCCAGCAGGTCCCCGGTGTCTACACGCCCCTCTCGGTCGCTCGCGCTTCCGCCGATACCATCCTCGCCAAGCTGGAAGGGTGGACCGACGAGGAAGTCCCGAATCGCACGAAGCTGATCGGCCAGTCCGCGGCCTACGCGGGTTACAGCCTTCTCCTCCTGGGCGAGGGGATGTGCTCCGCGGCCATCAACATCGGTCCCGAGATGACGCCGGACCAGCTCTTCGCCGAGGCGAAAAGTCGCTTCGACAAGGCGATAGACGCGGCCTCCACGGCAGGCGATGCGACCACGCTCCACTTCGCGCAGCTGGGCCGCGCGCGCGCATACCTGGACATGGGCGACCTCACCAACGCGGCTACGGATGCGGCGGAGGTTCCGGAAGGATTCATCGTGGCCGTCAACACCGACGCGGCCGACGTGCGCCGGCAGAATCTCGTGCACGTCCACATCGCGCAGGGGAACTTCTCCTCTGTCGACCCGTCCTTCCGGAACGTGATGTGGGGCACCGCCGCCGACCCGCGCGTGGCCGTCACGGACCTGGGCTTCGTGGGCACCGACGGGCACACCGAGCTCTGGCTGGCCAACAAGTACTCGGAGATAACCTCGCCGATGCCGATCGCGAAGTGGCAAGAGGCGCAGCTCATCCTGGCTGAGGCCGCGGTCGCCGCCAATGACCTGGACGGCGCCGCATCGATCATCAACGCGCTCCACGCCGCCGCGGGGATCCCGACCCCGGCGTACGATGCGGCGGGTAAGAGCCAGGAAGAAGTGATGGCGCAGGTGATCGAGGAGCGCCGGCGCGAGCTCTTCCTCGAGGGGCACCGATTGGGCGACATACGGCGCTACGACCTGCCGCTCGTTCCCGCCCCGGGCTCCCCGTACGTGAGCGGCGGAACCTACGGCGATCAGCGCTGCTTCCCGCTTCCCGACGTGGAGCGGATCCACAACCCGAATCTCTGAGCACTATATCGTGACGAAGCTCCCGCACCTCCGGCGCGCGGTCCACGCGCGATCCCCATTCGCGTTGCGCGCGACGCTCGCGCTGCTCATCGCTGCTCCAGCATCAATGGTCGGGAGTAGCGTCGCGGCGCAGCAGGCGACGGCGTCCGCGGTGCGTCCCGCGGTGCGTCCCGCGGCTGCGAAGGCGCTGACCATAGACGGTGTGCTCGGCTCGCCCTTCCCGAGCGAGATAAGCGCCGCGCCGAAAGGCGGCGCGATAGCGTGGGTGGTGAACGAGCGTGGGGCACGCAACGTGTGGGTGGCAGAACCCCCGGCGTACCAGGGGCGCCGGCTCACGAACTACAAGGCCGACGACGGCCAGGAGTTGGGTCAGCTCGCCTGGTCGAGCGATGGGCGCACCCTCGTGTACGTGCGCGGCGGGAGCCCGAACCGCGCCGGCGAGCTCCCGAACCCCACGAGCTCTCTCGAGAGTCCGGAGCAGGCGCTCTGGCGCATCGCGCTCGCGGGCGGAGAGCCGGTGCGGATAGCCGCCGGCACATCGCCGGTGGTGTCGCCCACGAAGGCTGTGGTGGCGTTCACACAGCGCGGCCAGATCGCGCTCGCTCCGCTCGCGGGCGGCGAGGCCAAGCCCATCGGCCACGTGCGTGGCCGCGCGAGCGCGCTGCACTGGTCGAGCGACGGGAGCAAGCTCGCCTTCTCGAGCGGCCGCGGCGACCACGCGATCATCGGCATCTACGACGATGCGAAGAAGGCGGTGAGCTGGCTCGCGCCGAGCACGGATCAGGATGTTGCCCCGGTGTGGTCGCCCGACGGGAAGCGCATCGCGTTCATCAGGGTCCCTTCGTCTGCCGAGGGTGCCTTCTTCGGCCCCAATCGCGACGATCCGCCCTGGTCGATAGTGGTGGCGGACGTGGCAACTGGCGTGGGGCGCACGATCTGGCGCGCCACGCCAGGCAAGGGGAGCGCGCTCAGCCCGTTGCAGCAGGACGACCAGCTTTTCTGGGGCGCGGGCGACCGGATCGTCTTCCCCTGGGAGAAGGACGGGTGGAGACACCTCTACTCGGTATCGGCGGCGGGGGGCGAGGCGAAGCTCCTCACGCCGGGCGATTTCGAGATCCAGCAGGCCGCGCTAGCGAAGGATCGCGCGTCGGTGATCTACGCATCGAACCAGGATGACATCGACCGCCGACACCTCTGGAGCGTGGGAGTGAGCAGCGGAGCGCCGAAGGCCGTGACCAGCGGGCGCGGCATCGAGTGGTCGCCCGTGGTGACGAGCGAGGGTGCGCTCGCGCTCCTGCACTCCGGCGCGCGGCGTCCGGCGACGGCGGCGCTGCTCGAGGGCGGGAAGTTCCGCGAACTGGCGCCGCAGATGCTCGCCGACTATCCGGCCGAGAGCGAATTCGTGGAGCCCCAGCAGGTGATCTTCAGGTCGGCCGATGGGATGCCGATCCACGCGCAGCTGTTCCTCCCGGCCAATGCGCGCTCCGGTGAGAAGCATCCCGCGCTCATCTTCGTGCACGGCGGTCCGACGCGGCAGATGATGCTCGGCTTCCATCCGATGGACTTCTACCACTACTCCTACGCGCTGAACCAGTATCTGGCGAGCAAGGGTTACGTGGTATTGTCGGTGAACTATCGGAGCGGGATCGGCTACGGGATGGAGTTCCGCGAGGCCGAGCACTACGGTGCGACGGGGGCGAGCGAGGTGAAGGATGTGCTGGGCGCGGGATTGTATCTGCAGAACAGGGCGGACGTGGATCCCGAGCGTGTGGGAATCTTCGGCGGCTCGTACGGCGGATACCTCACCGCGCAGGCGCTGGCGCACGCGTCGGACATGTTCAAGGTGGGGGTGGACTACGCGGGCGTGCACGACTGGAACGCGATCCACGAGTTCTACGTGCCGTCGTTCAACGTACGCGACAACCCCGAGGAGGCGGCGATAGCGCACGAGGCCTCGCCCATGGCGTGGGTGGACAAGTGGAAATCACCGGTGCTGATGATCCAGGCCGACGACGACCGCAACGTCCCCTTCAGCGAGACCGTGACGATCGTTGCCGCGCTGCGCGAGCGGGGAGTGGACGTCGAGGAGATCGTCTTCCCCGACGAAGTGCACGACATGTTGATGTACAGGAACCTCGTCGCCTACGCGAACGCCACGGAGGA
Source organism: Gemmatimonadaceae bacterium (assembly GCA_035688075.1). GTDB lineage: Bacteria > Gemmatimonadota > Gemmatimonadetes > Gemmatimonadales > Gemmatimonadaceae > JADGGM01. The sequence goes on along the minus strand of DASSNL010000152.1, from coordinate 6,950 downwards.
GTTCCTGGGGCGGCACCTGATGAAGGGAGAGGGGAGAAAGCAGACGGCAGAGAGCAGAAAGCAGTGAACTGCTAGGGTTCAGGAGGCAGGGTTCAGGGTTCAGATACTGCCCAGGCGATGAGATCTCGACCGGTGTGCAGTTCCTGAACCCTGAACACTCTAGCCCTTCCTGCTTTCTGCTGTCTGCTTTCTGCTTTCTTCCCCTGGATCCCCGCTCTCGCGGGGATGACGCTTTTGGAAGAAAGCTGCTATCATTTCTCCCCATGCAGTTCGCCCCCCACCCCACTCCTCGCTTCCCCGCCGGCTTCACCACCGCCGCCCGCAACTGCGGGCTCAAGCCGAAGGGCGAGGACCTCGCCCTCTTCGTGAGCGACGTGGATGCCACCGCTGCCGCGGTGTTCACCCGCAACCAGTTCCCCGGCGCGCCGATCATCCTCGGCCGCGACACGATCCGCGCGGGGCGGCTGCGAGCCATCGTCGCCAACAGCAAGTACGCCAACGTCGCTACGGGCTCGCACGCCGTGGACGATGCGCGGCGCATGGCGGCGGCCGCGGCGAAGGAGGTGGGGACGTCTCCCGATCGCGTGCTGGTGAGCTCCACCGGCGTGATCGGCGTGCGACTTCCGATCGAGAAGATCGAGCGCGGGCTCGAGGGGATGTCGAGCGATTTGCAGGGCGACCCGCTCGTCGGCGCACGGGGGATCATGACCACCGACACGCACCCGAAAGCGCTCTCCACGAGCGTGGGCGACGCGACGATCACCTGGGTCGCGAAGGGATCGGGGATGATCGAGCCGAACATGGCTACCATGCTCGCCTACATCTTCACCGATGCGGCATTCGAAGCGGCGACGCTCGACCTCATGCTGCGTGAGGCGGTGGACGTCTCGTTCAACATGCTTTCCGTAGACAGCGACACGAGCACCTCGGACACCTGCGCGATCCTCGCCAACGGTCACGCTGGCGCCGTGGATGCCGAGGCGTTCCGCGCCGCGCTCACCGCCGGCTCGATCCGGGTGGCCGAGATGCTGGCGCGCGACGGAGAGGGCGCGACGCGGCTGCTGCGCGTGAAGATCCACGCCGCGAAGGACAGGGACGAAGCGCGGCGTGTCGCGAAGTCGGTGGTGAACTCGCCGCTCATCAAGACCATGGCGCATGGCGCCGACCCGAACGTGGGGCGCATCCTCATGGCCGTTGGGAAGTGCTTCGGTGCCACGCTCGACCCCGGTCGCACGGACGCGTGGATCTGCGGACACGCGGTACTGCGGAACGGTCAGCGGGTGGATTTCGACGAGTCGGAGATCCGCGCCGCGCTCGCCGGCGACACGGTGGACGTCGAGATCTCGCTCGGCGTCGGCGCCGGCGAGGCGACGGCCTACGGCTGCGACCTCACGAGCGGGTACATCGCGGAGAACGCCGCGTACTACTCGAGCTGAGCGACGGGGTCAGGTCTTCAATTTCGAGCAGGCTCAGCCTGCTCGAAATTGAAGACCTGACCCCGTCGTCACGGGTGGTACCCTACCCCTTCGGGCGACACGCCGACCGGTACGCGCATCACCTCGTGCATCTCCATCAGGTCGACCGCTACCACCGCCGGCGAATCGGCTATGGTCACGAACACGGTTCGGTTGTCGGGTGCCACGATCACGCCGCGCGACGATCTACGCGCACGACAGCGTGCTCCTGCGCATCGTATTCACATCCCTGTAGTAGCGGACGCCGGTCCGCCGTCGACGCGAGAGCGCTCCGCCAGCCAGCCGCCTAGCCACGCGCACGGCATCACGATCACCAGCGAAGCCAGCTTGTACCAGATCGCGGCCAGCATCCACAGCAAATCCGCATTCACTACCGTGAAGACGAGGACGAGCACTCCTAGCACCAGTGCATGCCCCATGGGCCGCCAGGGCGCCAACCGCGCGGTGAGGTAGCAGCCCACAGTGGCGTACAGCGCGGCGGTGGTCAACGAGAGCGACAGGACGCGAACACTGACGATCTCTCCCGGTACGTCGATGTCATTCGGAAAGGTGACGCGAAGCAGGATGTCAGTGCCGAACGAAAGTACCGCAATGAACAGAAACCCTACGGCGACCGCACCTATGCTGCGCACGGTTTGCCTCCACACGATCGAGGGGACGAGGCGTGACCGGTCGCCGACACGATACTAAGCGACATCTGGCGCCGCCAGACTGGGCGAATGTGACGCGCTGCCTCACACCACACCTACAGCGACAGCGGCGATCGAGTTTCACGAGAGGCTCGCTCCGGCCGACACGCGTAGCCGCAACTCGGGAGTCTGACGACGTCGAAGCAGATGCACTCGAGTCCGGCAGCCGCGCTCGCGGTTCAGGCGAATTCGCGCAGCACGTCCACGAGACGGGCTGCATCGTCCTCGCTGTTATAGACGTTGGGCGATACACGGATGGCGTCTCCGCGCACGCTCACGTAGACCCGCGCATCGGTCAGTCGCTTCGGGAGACCGGCCGGGAGTCCCGCCGGAAAGCGGATACCCAACATGTGCCCAACACGTTTGTCGGCGTCGAGCACGGAGAGGCCGAGCGCGCCCGCTTCACGCGCTATGAAAGCGGTGAGCTTCGCAAGCGTGGACTGGATGTTCTTCGGCTCCCACTCGAGAAGCTGTCTGATAGCCGCGAGCGCCATAGGGAGGAGGATGAACTGCGGGTACTCGCCCATGTCGAAGCGGCGCGCGCCTGGCTGGTACTCATCCACGTAATCGACGAGCGAGCTGAAGTCATCCGCTCCGGCCCTCGTGAGCCAGGACGCCTCCAGCGGCCGCGACCGCTCGCGCCACTTCGGCGCCGCGTAGAGGTAGGCGAGCCCGTACGGGCCGAGCTGCCACTTGTAACCCACCGAGACCAGAAAATCGGGCTGCACTTCCTCCACGGAGATCGGATAGGCGCCGAGCGACTGGCTGGCGTCCACGATGAGCGCGGCGCCCACCGCTCGTGCGCGCTCGCCGACTCTGACGAGATCCACCAACGCGCCGTCGGTCCAGTGGCAGTTGGGCACGGCAACGATGGCGGTGTCATCGTCTATCGCATCGAGCACCGCCTCAGTCCAGGAGTCGGCCGGGTCCTTGCGCGCGGTGCGCAGCTCCGCGCCGCGCGCGCCGGCGAGCTCGCGCCAGGCGTAGACGTTCGAGGGGAACTGGCGATCGAGCACCACCACGTTCTGGCCGGCGGCGAGCGGCGTGTTGGCCGCCGCGATGGCGATGCCATAGCTCACGGCGGGGACGAGTGCCATGCCGTCGGCGTCGGCGCCCATGAGCTTCGCCACCGCCGAACGGAGCTCTTCCGCCTGGCCGAACCACTCGTACGAGTCGAGTGTCCAGGGAGCTTCCCTGCGCCTCACCGCCTGGATGCCGACCTCGGTGACCGCACGGAGCTGCGGCGCCATGTTGGCGCAGTTGAGGAAGGCGATGTCGGGAGGGAGGGCGAAGAGGTCGCGCATGGGTGGGCGAGTGTGAGCCGACGCGGTCAGGTCTTTTTCCTGATGACGAAGGCGTAGAGCCCGCGTCCCCAGAGGGAAGCGAGGAGGGCTGCGGCTGGTTCCCGGCTGTCATCGCCGAGGAGGTGGGCCAGCGCCGACTGCAGCCGCCTGGTCTCGCGAACGAGCACGGAGTGCAGCTCGGGGTCGGTGTCCGCTTCCACGATCACCCCCGTGAACATCCGCATGTGGCCGGGGTCGGTTATCGCCTCCTCGGCGCGTCGGAGGAGAGCGTCGCGCTTACGCGAGCGGGAGCGAGCAGCCACTTCCTGGAGCGCGCTCACCATGTTGTCGATGAAGCGCACCGTCACCGCCTCGGTCAGGTCGTGCCGCCTGGGGAAGTAGTAGGTGACGTGCGACTGCCTCACATCCGCGCGTCGCGCCACCTGCACTTGCGAGAGCCCCTGGATCCCCGACTCGCGCAGGATGTCGAGCGCGGCATCGAGGATCCGCTCGCGGACCCCCTCGCGCGGCTCGGCGATCGTGGCTGATTTCGGGCTCATCGGTAGCTGCTGCTCTCTCCGGTTTGGTGTCATCGCCTGCCGTCGCGAATCTGGCTGCGTGCAGTCGTATTGGTAAGAATACCAACCAGCTCACCTCCGCGCCACCTCGGCGCGGAAAAGGCAGGGGGTTGCGCGGCCAGTCAAGTTTGGTTATGCTACCAAATACTTGGTAGCTCTACCAGGAACGAAAACGGGCGGCCGCCGCGAGCGTCGCCACCGGCGCGAGAGCATGGCGGCCCGGCTGCAACGAGGTACATCACGATGTCCGATCCAGGAATCATCCGCGCCCCCTCCATCGCGCGCGGAAGTGACGCCGCAGGCGGCACGCCGAATGGCGAGGCTGCGGCCGCCGCGACGAACGTGGCAACCAGGGATGGCGCGAACGTCGCGCCGTCATTCGGCGCAACGATGCGGCGGCTCGCCACCATCGCTCTGTGGACGATCCGCGTGACCGGTCCTCTGCTGGTCACGCTCGGAATTCTCTTCTGGACCGGCCGCGCGCTCACGCTCCTGCCGCTCCACATGTCACTCGGCCTCATCTTCGTGATCGCGCTGATTCTCCTCGGCGCGATCGCTGCACGGGTCAGGTCGCATCGGATGCAGGCGGCGCTGGCCGTGGCGCTGGCCCTCACCATACCGATCGTCGGGATAGCACAGACGCGCCTGTTCCCCGGCTCGTGGCACTGGGTCGTGAGAGTCGTACACCTGCTCATCGGCATCGGGGGAATGATCGTGGCCGCGCGGCTGGCGCGCGCCATCCACGGTAGCGCGCGCAAGAGAGGAACCGTGTGCGGCTAGCCGCTCCGCCCGATCCACCCCTTCATTCGGAAGAACACGATCATTCCCACCGCGATGAGGGCCATGACGACGAGCAGCACGGGATACGCCCACCAGACGTGGAGCTCCGGCATGTAGTCGAAATTCATCCCGTAGATGCCGACGATGAAGGTGAGCGGGATGAAGATGCTCGCCATGATGGTGAGCACCTTCATGACCTCGTTCGTCCGCTGGCTCACGCTGGATAGGTAGAGGTCCATGAGGTTCGCGGCGAGGTCGCGGAAAGTCTCGACGGCATCGCTCGTCTGGACCGCGTGGTCATAACAGTCGCGCAGATACTGCCGCACCGCGTGGCTCACCAGATCGCTCTCCTCGCGTATCAGGGCGTTGACCGCTTCGCGCTGCGGCATGATGGCGCGCCGCAGACCGAGCAGCTCGTGGCGGATCGCGTGGATGCGGCGCATTCCCGCGGCTGACGGTCGGACGAGGATTTCCTCCTCGAGGTCGTGCAGCCGGTCGCCGAGCATCTCGATGACCGGGTAATAGCCGTCGAGCACGGCGTCGATGAGCGAGTAGGTGAGATAGTCGGCGCCGTGTCGCCGGATCGTCCCCTCACTCTGCCGGATTCGCTTGCGAACGGGGTCGAAGACGTCGCCGTACTGCTCCTGCAGCGTCAACACGTACCTCTTGCCGAGAAAGAAGCACACCTGCTCGGCGCAGATCTCATGGTGCTCCCCGAGCCGCACCATGCGGGTGAGGTAGAGGTAGAAGTTGTCGTAGAGCTCCGCCTTGGGGCGCTGCGGCGCGTTGACAGCGTCGGCGATGGCCAGCGGATGGAGCTCGAAGAGCTCGCGTATCCGCTCGATCGCCGTCCCGTCACCGTAGCCCTGGACGTCTATCCAGCACACGCCCTTCTCCTTGCCTCCGTCCTTCCCCAGCAGCTCGGCGAGCTCGTCGACACTCTCGATCGCGCACTCCTGGAGGTGGTTCGCGTCGTAGCGCATCAGCTGAATCCTCGGCGGCGGCGAGTCGGCCGGGAGCGCCAGAGTGCCGGGCCGCGCCCCGACCGGCGGGCGCCGCTTGCGCTGGAAGAGGTGTGATGCGCCGACTGCTAGTTGTCGCTGGATGGAGGTCACGACGGGGTCAGGTCTTTAATTTCGAGCGGGCTCATGTGTAAGTCATCAATCTCCAGAGTTGGAGCCGTCGGTCTCCATAAGTATCTGGCTGATTCTCGAGAGATGCAGACCGAAGTGATGGCCGATTGCTCGCATGCTGTAGCCCCCGCTCCGGTAGGCCGCCACGATTGCTCGTTCCCTATCGACCGCTTCGTTCTCGTAGGCCTCGAGCGAGCGCGGAACAGGGCGTCGCTGTGCAACAGGTATTTCGCGCAACCGCAGGTTGCCGGCGACCCTGGCCTGGGTGGTAGCGACGAAATCATCATCACCCAAGTATATCTGCTGTTTCAGCTGCTCCCAGGGTGACGACGCACCTGTGCCCTCATCCACGAAGCGCCGGTATGCCCGGGAGGCGGTAACGCGCTCGCCACCGAAGGACTCGAGCAGCCAGTCGGTATAGAGCCACGCGGGTGTGTCCGACAGGCCCGCGGTAGCGCGATAGCTGCTCCAGCGCCAGTCGTGAGGAGAGTGGGTGAGGCCGGCGCGGACGGGATTCAGCACGATGTAGCGTGCTACCTCCAGCAGGTGACTCTCCTTCTGAACGAGGACAGCGTGGTAGCGACCCTGGAATACATGGCCGACGCGTGCGTGCCGCTGGTTGAAGCGTTGCGTGTACATCCCGTTCAGCTGACGCATGCCGAGCGCGAGGTTCGCGTCAGGAGTCTCTACCAGCAGGTGGTAGTGGTTTGTCATGAGGCAGTATCCGTGACAAACCCAGTTGAAGCGCTCGCGCGCGTGCGCCAGTACAGCAAGGAAGGCCGTTCTATCTCTGTCATCGCGATAGATGGCTTCCCTGCCATCTCCGCGTGAGGTGACATGGTATAGAGCGCCGGGAAACTGGATTCGGAGCGGTCTGGACATGCCGCAGACGATACAACGGGGGGCGGACGCCGGCGTCATCGAAGGAACGCACCGTGTGCACCCGTGCGCAGGAACGACGGGGTCAGGTCTTTAATTTCGAGCGGGCTCAACCCTGGTGAAGTCATGGTTG
>DASSNL010000151.1:0-49403 GCA_035688075.1 Gemmatimonadaceae bacterium | reverse complement strand
GTCGGCCAGCCGCCGGCTGGCCGACGCACGATGCAAGACCTGACCCCGTCGTTTAGTGGCCGCGCCGCTCAGTACTGCCGCATCACTCCTACCACGACGCCCTGGATGGTCACGTCGTTCTCGTGCACGTAGATCGGGCTCATGGTCTCGTTCGCGGGCTGCAGGCGGATGCGACCGTCGCGCTCACGGTAGAACTTCTTGACCGTTGCGGAGGTGTTGTCTATCAGCGCGATGACGGTCTCGCCGTTGTCCACCGAGCGGCGCTCGTTGATGACGACGAAGTCGCCGTCGCGGATCTGCTCGTCGATCATCGAGTTTCCCCGCACACGCAGCACGTAGTGACCGCCAGGCCGGTGCACGAGACTCTCCGGAACGTGGACCGTCTCGTCTACCTCGAGCGCCTCGATCGGGAGGCCGGCAGCGACGCTTCCAAGTAGCGGAAGCTCCACTGCGCGGGGCATCGCCTCGGACGGAAGGATCTCGATCGCGCGGCTCTCGTTGAAGGCCCGCTTGATGTAACCCTTGCGCTCCAGGTTGCTCAGATGTTCGTGGACCGTTGCGAGCGAGTTATAGTTGAACTGCCGCGCGATCTCCTCGAAGCTGGGCGCGTAGCCGTTCTCCTCGGCGTAGGAGCCCAGGTAGTTGAGGATCTCCCTCTGTCTTTTCGTCAGCGCCATACTTCAGTACCCCACTCGTGAGACTGGAAGCCGGGGCGGGGATCGCACCGGCGCCCCGAAGGGACTCCGAATCCACTATAGCCGAATATTACCCGAAGTGCAAGTATTCCGCGGACTTCACCGATGACCTGGCAGCCCCCGACAGGCGTGCTCGGCAGGATCGTGGCCGAGTCGATGGCGCGAGTCGCCGAGCTGCGCGCCGACCCGGCCACCGGACGTGCGCTCGAGCGCAAGCTCCCCGCCGCACCGACTGCACCGAGCTTTCGTGACGCGCTCGTCGGCGCGCACGTGGCCGTGATCGCCGAGGTCAAGCGCCGCTCCCCATCCAAGGGCGAGATCAACCGCAACCTCTCGGCAATCGACCAGGCGCACGCGTACGCCGATGGCGGTGCAGCGGCGATCTCGGTCCTCACGGAACCCGCCCACTTCGCGGGATCGCTCGACGATCTGCGCGACGTCTGCTCCGCCGTCGGTGTACCGGTGCTGCGGAAGGACTTCCTCGTGGACGAGCTGCAGCTGCTGGAGGCGCGCGCCGCGGGAGCGTCGGCAGCGCTGCTCATCGCACGTGCGCTCTCGCCGGCACTGCTCGCGCGACTGTTCGGCTTCGCGAGGGAGATCGGGCTCGATTCGCTCGTCGAGGTTCGCTCGCAGCCGGAGCTCGACCGGGCGCTCGAGCTCGGCGCCCCGGTAATCGGTGTCAACGAACGCGACCTCGAGACGCTCGAGATGGAGCCGGAGGTGCGCGAGCGGCTGCTCCCTTCCATCCCTTCGTCCGTGGCGGCGGTGGCCGAGAGCGGTATCCGGAGCGCGGGAGATGTGGAGCGCGCCGCAGAGCTTGGCGCCGACGCGGTCCTGGTGGGCTCCACTCTCTCGGCGTCGTCGACTCCGGAATCGGCCGTGCGCGCGCTGACGCACGTGAGGCGCAGAGGCCGCCTTGACCATTGAGATAAAGTTCTGCGGGCTCACTCGTCCCGCCGATGCAGCCTTCGCTGCCTCGCTCGGCGCCTCGTACGTGGGCGCCATCTTCGCTGGCGGACCGCGCTGCATAAGTCCCGAGCGAGCGGCCGAGATCTTCGCCGCTGCGGGGAGCGCGGTGCGGCACGTGGGCGTCTTCGGTGCCGCACCGCCCGCTGAACTGGCTCGCACGGCCAGGGCGGCGCTGCTGGACGTGGTTCAGCTGCACGGCGATCCTACCGCCGAGTACGTGGCCAGCGTCCGCGAGGAGTGTGAGCTCCCGATCTGGGCCGTAGTGAGGGTCGCCTCCGGCTCGGCAGAGACACGCGTCGCCGAGCTCGATGCGGTGGCGGATGCGATCGTGCTCGACGCCTACGTCCCCGGTCGCCTCGGCGGCACCGGCACGCCCTTCGACTGGCGTCAGGCGTCGGCCTGGGCGCACACCGAACGCGCGCGGCTCGTGGTTGCGGGCGGGCTCAATGCGCACAACGTGCGCGAGGCGATCCGCTGGCTATCGCCGGCAATAGTAGACGTTTCATCCGGCGTGGAGTCCGCGCCGGGCATCAAGGACCAGGAGCGGATGCGGGCCTTCGTCCAGGCCGTATACGAGGACAACGAGGGGAGATGACAACGGCCGTGAAGAGAGATCGATTCGGGGAGTACGGCGGGCGCTACGTGCCCGAGACCTTGATACCCGCCCTGGACGAGCTGGAGGGCGCCTTCGAGAGCGCCATGCGCGACGAGGGATTCCGGTCCGAGCTGGACGAATTGCTCCGGAGCTATGTCGGTCGTCCATCATCGTTGAGCACCGCGCCGCGGTTGTCCGAGGTCGTGGGCGCACAGGTGTACCTCAAGCGCGAGGACCTGAACCACACCGGCGCTCACAAGATCAACAACACCGTGGGCCAGGCACTCCTGGCCATGCGGATGGGCAAACGGCGGATCATCGCCGAGACGGGGGCCGGCCAGCACGGCGTGGCCACCGCCACCGTCTGCGCGCGGTTCGGGCTGGAGTGCGTCGTCTACATGGGCGAGGAGGACATGAGGCGCCAGGCGCTGAATGTCTTCCGCATGCGTCTCCTCGGGGCGGAAGTACGGTCGGTAGGGTCGGGAACGCGCACGCTCAAGGATGCTACCAGCGAGGCAATCCGCGATTGGGTGACCAGCGTGAATGACAGTCATTACATCATAGGCTCGGTGGTCGGGCCCGCTCCGTATCCGCGGATGGTGAGGGAGTTTCAATCGGTCATCGGGAATGAAGCGCGCGCGCAGCTGCTCGAGGCGACGGGGCGGCTCCCCGCCTCGGTGGTGGCGTGCGTGGGCGGTGGGTCCAATGCCATGGGGATCTTCCACGCCTTCGTGGATGACCCCGACGTGGAGCTGGTGGGCGTGGAAGCAGCCGGCGAGGGGATCGAGACCGGGCGACATTCGGCGTCGCTCTCGGGCGGACGCCCGGGTGTGCTGCACGGAGCGTTGAGCTACCTCCTGCAGGACGCGGCCGGTCAGGTGCATCCCGCGCACTCCATCTCCGCGGGGCTCGACTACCCGGGCGTGGGACCCGAGCACTCGTATCTGCGCGACACCGGTCGCGCGCGCTACGTGGCCGTTAGTGATGCTGAGGCGCTGGACGGCTTCCAGCTCCTGAGCCGGCTGGAGGGGATCATCCCCGCGCTCGAAACCGCGCACGCGGTAGCGTGGGTGGCCGGACAGAAGGGGCGCTGGGCTTCGGACGCCACGGTTCTCCTCTGCGTGAGCGGCAGGGGGGACAAGGATGTGATGCAGGTGAGCGAGCTTCTCTCGACCCCGCCTACCGCGTGACGGCACCATCTACTGCGCAGACGCTTCCGACCACCGAGCTGCAGCCGGACGAGCCACCGTTCGCTCCGCAGCTCGTGGAAGAGCTGCTGCGTCAGCTCGCGCGCGCGGTGAAGACTCGTCAGCTCTACCTTCCCAACAATCCCATCTACCAGCGATCGGTGGAGCAGCTCCAGGCGGCGTTCGCGCCGCTCTGGGAGCGGACGAGCGAGCTGGTGGTGCAGATATCGGAGACCGAGTTTCGCTGGTGCGGTGTCGTGGTGCACCAGGAGTCGGCGGGCGGTGAAAGTCTTCCCTGGACCTGCTACAAGGACGGCCTCCGCGAGCTCACGCTCCTGCAGGGGGTGGAGGCGGGTGAGATCACCGTCTTCCTGGACATCCTGCAGCGGGTGCGCAAGTCGTCGCCCGACGAGGACGATCTGCTCACTCTGCTCTGGGAGCAGGAGTTCGAGTTCCTCCGCTATCGCTTCGTCGATCTCAGCATAGATACCAATCTCACGCTCGAGCCGAGCGAGGAGAGCAGCCGCGAGAAGCATCTCCCGATCGTGGAGATCGCGCGCGAAGCGGAGGAGGAGCCGGAAGCGGAGAGGCAGGGGATCATCCGGATGGAGGACCTCGATGCCACGCTCTACTTCCTCGACGAGGAGGAGATCCAGTACCTGCGCTCGCAGGTGCAGAAGGAGCAGGGGAGCAACCTGCACTACAACGTCACTTCCATACTCCTGGACATCTTCGAGCTGCAGGGCGAAGACGCGGTGCGAGACGAAGTGTGCGCCATCTTCGAGAGCTTCATGCCGCAGCTTCTCATGTCGCGCGATCACGGCACGGCGGCGTATCTCCTTCGCGAGGCGGCCGAGGTGGCGCGCCGCGCGGAAGACCTCAGGCCGGTGGACCGCGAGCGCCTCGCGCGCCTCCCCGAGAGTCTCAGCGCGCCCGGGGTACTGGAGCAGCTACTCCAGGTGGTGGAAGACGGCGACACAGCCACGTCGCAGGAGGATCTCGAGGCACTCTTCCAGGAGCTGCGCGGCGGAACGCTCGGTACGATTCTAGGTTGGCTCGGATCCGGACGCGCGTCGAACGCCGCCATGCGGGCGGCGCTCGAGGGTGCGGCCAAGCGGCTCGCCGCGGCCAACACGGGGCAGCTCGTGGCGCTCATCGGCTCCGGCGACGCGGGCACCGCGCTCGAAGCGATTCGCCGGGCCGGTGAGCTGCGCACGCCTGCAGCCGTGGCGCCACTGGCGCGCGTGATGGCAGGTCAGCTTCCCGAGCTGCGGCGGGTGGCCGCGCAGGCGCTCGCGCAGATCGGCTCGCCCGGTGCCATGCGCGTACTCGAGGGAGTGCTCGATGACGCGGATCGCGAGATCCGGATCACTGCGGTGCGCGCGGTGGGCATCCACGACTACCGCGCCGCTCTGCCGAAGGTGGAGGCGGTGGTGACCGGAAAAGCGGTGCGTGATGCCGATCTGACCGAGAAGATGGCGTGCTTCGAGACCTTCGGCCTGCTCGCTCGCGATGAGGGCGTGGAGCAGCTGGCGGCACTGCTGAGCGGACGGAGTATGGTACTCCGCCGCCGGATCGATCCCGAGCTGCGCGCCTGCGCGGCCATGGCGCTCGGGAAGATCGGGTCGCCGAAAGCGCTGGCGGTGCTGCGCAGCGCAGCTGAGGACAAGGACGTGCGGGTTCGCAGCGCGATCAACCGCGCGCTGCGCGGGGGCGATCAATGACCACGCCCGAGACGATGGCCGCCTACACGCACACCGAAGAGCGTGGCGGCGATGCCTACGTGCGCAAGATCGGGCGCGAGTTTCTCGTGGACGTCTACAGCGCGCTCCGGAGCGTGAAGCTCTATCCGCCCGACAACCCGGTGGTCCAGAAGGCGGTGGACGAAGTGCTGCGCGTCTCCGAGGAGATTCTCTCCCGCGAGCGGGAGCTCGAGGTGCGCGTCTCGGGCGAGTTCATCTTCGTCAACTCCACGCGTCTCCGGCTCGACCTCGACAACTACGCCAGCTTCGGTCGCATCATTGCCGTCTTCCGGAACGCAGGGATAGGACTCTTCCGCGTGGTGGAAGCTTCCACCGTGCGCGACTGGCTCGTCTTCCTGACCCTCCTGCAAAGCCCCTCCGAGGGCGATGCCGATCAGCGGCTCGTTTCGCTGGCGGAGCGGCTCGCCGCCGCGGAAGTGCGCGCGTTCGACCTCGGGCCTCCGGCCCCCGAGGACGCCGAAGATCGCGAGAAGGCGCTCGAGGCCGCGAAGCGCACCTACGCCCAGTCGCTCACGGTCACCAAGGAAGTGATCAACTCCGTGCGCATGGGGCGCAGCCCGAACATCAAGCGGATCAAGCGCGTGGTGCAGGGGATCGTGGACCAGATCCTGAACGAGGAGACCTCGCTGCTCGGGCTCACGACGCTGCGCGACTACGACGAGTACACGTTCACCCACAGCGTGAACGTGTGCATCTTCGCCGTGGCGCTGGGGAGGAAGCTCGGTCTCACGCGCATCCAGCTCTACGACCTAGGCCTGGGAGCGCTGATGCACGACATCGGGAAGGCCCGTGTCGCGCTGGAGGTGCTCAACAAGCCGGGAAGTCTTTCGGACGATGAGTGGCGCTCGATCGCCGCGCACCCCTGGATGGGCGTCCTGCAGCTCTTTCAGATGCGTGGGAAGAACGACATCCCTTACCGCGCGATGATCATCGCCTTCGAGCATCACATGAAGACCGACCTCACGGGCTATCCTCGCCACCGACGCCCGAGAGAGCTGAGCATCTACAGCAAGATCGTGGCGGTGGCCGATGCATTCGATGCGGCGACTTCGCGCCGCGCCTACCAGGCCACGCCGTTCTCACCCTCGGATGCACTGGGCGAGATGCGGGTCAACCCGCGCCGTGGAATGGACCCGGTGCTGGTGAAGGCGTTCACGAGTCTCGTCGGTCACTACCCTGTGGGAACGATGGTGGTGCTCGACACCCTCGAGCTGGCGCTGGTGCACTCTCCCAGCGCCTCGCCCGATGCCATTGCGCGGCCGATGGTCCAGATCATCAGCGACGCGCGCGGCAACGTACTTTTCCCTGGAGTGCTCACCGACCTCACCGAGCGCGACGAGAACGGCACGTATCGCCGAACGATCATCAAGATCTCCGACCCCGACCGCTATGGCATCCGCATCAGTGACTATTTCGTCTGACCCATTCGCCAACCGATTCGCGGAGCTCGCGGCTCGGCAACGCGCGGCGCTCGTTGTCTACCTCACCGCCGGCCATCCAGACTTCGACCGATCGCTCGAGCTCTTTCACGGAGTCGCGGAGGCGGGCGCGGATGTGATCGAAGCGGGGGTTCCGTTCTCCGACCCGCTCGCAGATGGTCCGCTCATCCAGGCGAGCTCGCAGCGCGCGCTCGAGGGAGGGATGACCTTCGACAGATCGCTCAAGCTCATCGCGCGCGCGAAGCTCCGGCAGCCAGTCGTCCTCTTCACCTACCTGAATCCGCTCCTCGCCGCGGGCGACGACGCGCTCGCGCGCGCCTCGAGCGCGGGGGCGAGCGGCGTTCTCGTCACAGACCTGCCCCTCGGCGCGGACCCCGGGCTCGAGGAGAAGATTGCCAGCGGCCCGCTCGCCTTCATCCGGCTCGTGGCACCCACTACGCCGGCGGCACGAATGGCCGACATCGCCAGACACGGGAGCGGCTTCGTCTACCTGATCAGCCGTACCGGCGTCACCGGGCTGCGCTCCGAGGTACCGACGGAGCTCCCCACCACGGTGGCCCGGCTGCGATCCGCCACGGAGCTCCCAATCTGCGTGGGCTTCGGTATCTCCACGCCGGGACAGGCGGCCGTGGTGGCACGCCTGGCCGACGGCGTCGTGGTGGGAAGCGCGGTAGTGCGCGCGGCTGATTCCAGCGTGGAGGATACGGTGACGTTCGTGCGCTCGCTCCGCCAGGCGATAGACGAAGCGCGCAGCGCCGACGGCTGATCCGTCTCAGCGCTCGCGCAGCTCCCTCTCGAGAGTCGCGTCGGGTCGCACCATCACCGTGCGCGCTCGCTGAACTATTACGGAGCCCGGCGCTCCGCCGCGCGCGCGGCGCACGTACTTCCGTCGCGTCCAGTCCACCGGGACGAGCGCCGAGCCGCGCGACTTGCTGTGCCACGCCGCCAGCGCGGCCGCTTCCTCCAGCGCTCGCGCCGGCGGGTTCTCTTCCTTCTGCCAGCGCAGCACAACGTGCGCCCCGGCCGCGTCGCGCGCGTGCAGCCAGACATCATCTGGCGACGACTCCTTGAAGGTCAATGCATCGTTGGCCTTTGCACCCCGCCCAACGCGGATCTCGAGCCCGGTGGTCGAACGGTAGCTGCGATACAGCAGCGACGTCGTCGCCTTCACGGCTCCGCGTGCGCGCTCGCCGGCACGCTGCTGCTCGGCGGGCGCTGATCTGGCATCTTCCTCGAGGGCCGCGATGCGCGCGGGGAGCTGCTCGAGCGCCCGCTCCATGGACTTCGCACTCGAGTAGAACCGCTCGGCCGCATCGCGAGCGCTCTCGCCGGGCTTTGCGTCCACGCCCACGACGCGCCCATCGGGGAGCGCCACCTCGGCAGGTGCTGGCGCATCGCCCAACGGCGCGAGAGCATCCGCGATGGCGCGCAGCGCGGGCGCCTCGCGCGCGCGGTCCAGCTCCTCCTGCATGCGCGCACGCGCGCGCTCCAAACGTGTGGCGCGCGATCGGCCGACGCTGGTGTGGCGCTCGGGCCGCTGCTCCGCGCTGCGTGAGTCGGGCGGCGGTGCGATCAACGACTCCGCCGCCACGAAATCGCGACACATGGGAAAGGGTAGGAGCAGGTCGCCGCACCATGCGGGGCGCGCTGGCGCATCGGTGAGTATGAGCGTGTATCTCTCGGCCGCTCTTTCCGGCTCGCCGATGAGCCAGCGCACCACCACGCCGCTCGTCCAGCGCGCGCCGAGCAGCGCCCGCTCGTCTCCGGCGCGGGCGGCGCGTTCGAGCTCGGGGGCGGCAGGGACGGGACGCGGTTCCGCCGGTGGCGGTATCCGCGCGCCGAGCGTCGCGAGCCGGTGACCACCGGCATCACGCAGCTCTGCGCCGCGCGCGGTGGGGAGCGCGCTCACCGTGAGCGTCGCTCGCCGCTCGGGCGACCCCTTGAAGCGTCCCGGTCGCGTCAGCTCCACCACGATACGGCGATCGTCCACGGGCGCCGTAACGCTGGTAACAGTCCAACCGCCGAGCTGCGATCGCCGGTCGCTTTCCACTTTCGCTTCGCTCGACGGCTGGAAGCGGAGCCGCACGGCGGGCGACGAGAGATCCACGACCACCGGCGCGGAGCCATCGACCGACAACACTACCGCTGCGTGCTCGACGTCGAACACGCAGCCGCGCACGCGACGGCCACGCCAGAGCTCATCGAGCTCTCGCGCGGCATAACGAGCGGTCAGACTGTCCACTGTGGAACCCGGTTTGACACGCGCGCACTATGCCGGTACGTTCTCACACCTGTCAACACATGCGCGACATCGCTTACATCGCACTCGGTTCCAACCTCGGCGGCCGCGAGGAGTACCTCGAGCAAGCCAGGTCCGCCCTCGCGGCGCTTCCCGGAACCCGCCTCCTGCGCGCATCTTCAGTGGAGGAAACGGCCCCGGTAGGCGATGTGCCTCAGGGGCCCTACCTCAATCAGATGGTCGCGATCGAGACCGAGCTCGCTCCCAGGGAGCTTCTCGATCGGCTGCACGAGATCGAGCGCTCCGCCGGCCGCGTCCGCGGCGTCAGATGGGGCCCTCGGACTCTCGACCTGGACATCGTGATGTTCGACGCAAAGACAGTCAACGAGCCCGATCTGCTGGTGCCGCACCGGGAGCTCCCGAACCGGGACTTCTGGCAACGCGAGCTGGCGGAGCTTAAGGGCCTTGGAGGCAATAGCGAATGAGCAGCGCCAGCGGACCGGGCCGCGTGAAGCCCGTGACCGTCAGGGATTTCATCGCCAGGAAGGCGAACGGCGAGAAGCTCGTGGTGGTCACGGCATACGATGCGCTCTTCGGTCGCCTGGTGGATGAGAGCGGTGTGGATGCGGCGCTGGTGGGCGATTCGCTCGGAAACGTGGTGGCTGGTCTGAGCTCGACCATCCCCGTCACGCTCGATCAGATGATCTACCACGCACGCATGGTGCGTCGGGGCGTGGAGCGCGCGCTGCTCATAATGGACATGCCCTTTCTCTCCTACCAGGTGAGCGTCGAGGACGCGCTCCGCAACTGCGGCCGCGCGATGCAGGACACGGAAGCGCAGGCGCTCAAGCTGGAAGGCGCCACACAGGAGGTTCTCGCGGCCGTGCGCGCCGCGACAAGCGTGGGGATCCCGGTGATGGGACACCTCGGCTTCACTCCGCAATCGGTGCACGCGCTCGGCGGCTTCCGGGTGCAGGGGAGGGAGAAAGAGGCCGCCGAACGCCTCGTGGACGATGCTCGCAAGCTCGAGGACGCGGGCGCCTTCTCGATAGTGCTCGAGCTGATGCCGGCCGCGGTTGCGTCGCGGATAACCGAGGCGGTCTCGATCCCTACTATCGGCATAGGCGCCGGGGCTGGGTGCGACGGCCAGGTTCTGGTTCTCCCCGATCTCCTCGGCCTCAACGACCGCTTCACCCCCAAGTTCCTCAAGCACTACGCATCGCTCGCGAACGAGGTACGTTCGGCGGTCGGTAGATTTGGTGAAGATGTACGTAACGGACGCTATCCTGATGACGAACATAGCTTCTAGTATGATCATCGTCGAAGAAACGGCCTCGGTGCGCACCGCACTCGCCGACGCACGGCGCCGTGGCGCGAGTGTCGCACTGGTACCGACGATGGGCGCGCTGCACGAGGGTCACCTGCAGCTCGTGGAAGAGGCGAAGCGACATGCGAGCCTGGTGGTGATGAGCGTCTTCGTGAACCCGCTGCAGTTCGGGCCGCACGAAGACTTTGCGCGCTATCCACGCGACCCGGAGGGCGATGCCATCAAGGCCGAGCGGCGCGGCGTGGACATTCTGTTCACGCCGAAGGCCGAAGATATGTACGCCGGCGAGCGCCGCGTTGTGGTGACACCACTCGCCCTCGCGGACCGTTGGGAGGGAGCCTCACGACCGGGCCACTTCACCGGCGTTCTCACCATCGTCGCGAAGCTCTTCAACATCATCCAGCCGGACGTCGCGATCTTCGGGCAGAAGGACATCCAGCAGGCAACGCTCATCGACGCGATGGTACGCGAGCTGGACTTTCCCGTTCGCCTGGTGATGGCGCCCACGGTGCGCGAGGCCGACGGCCTCGCGCTCTCCAGCCGCAACGTGAATCTCTCGCCGGCCGAGCGCCGACGAGCACTCGTGCTTTGGCGGTCGCTGCGCGCCATAAAGGAGGCCTTCGATGCCGGCGAGTACGACGCCGCAATGCTGGAGCAGATCGGGTGGGAAGTTCTCGCCTCCGAGCCGGATGTCCGGGTGGACTACCTGGCGATCATCGATCCGGAGCGACTGGAGCCGGTAGCGGTAGCCGAGTCGGGGACGATCGCCGCGGTCGCCGCGCGCGTGGGTAGCACGCGCCTCATCGACAACACGATCCTCGGATCTGCGTGAACGTGAAGTGGAGCGCCGTGGTTTCCGCGCTGGACGACGCCGGCACCTTTCGCTCGCGCGTAAGTGTCTATCTGCACCCGCTCGCTGGACGTCCCATTCTATGGCACGTGGTCAAGGCACTCGGCGATGTCAAGCCACCCCCCGCGCGGGTGAGCGTGCTGCACCGCGCCGGGTCGCCGTTGATGATGCCGTCCGAAGGGCACCGGGGGATAACGCTCGAGCCGGTGGAGGAGGGCGTGGAGCTGGTGTCGCTGCGCGCCGCGATCACCGCTCCCGAGCTGCGGATCCTGGTAGACGGCGCGGCACCGCTCATCACGCCATCGACGATCGCGCGCCTCCTTCGCGCCGGTGAAGGCGGAGTGGCCGCCCTCCCCGGGCGTGGGAGCGACGGGAGCTATCTGGCGGTGAGCGGCGAGGGGCCTGCACTCGCGTCGGCCGACGACCCGCGCCGACCGGTGGGAGCGGTGCCCGTTGCCGCCACCTCGCAGGACGAGCTGATCCAGGTGATAGACCGGCACTCGCTCTCCGACGCCTCGGTCGCCCTTCGCGACCGGCTGATACGCATGCACGAGGCAGCCGGTGTTACATTCGTGCTTCCCGCCACCACGTGGATAGACGCCGACGTGCGCATCGGGGCCGACACGATGATCTACCCCGGCGCGGTGCTGGAGGGACACACCGAGATCGGGAGCGAGTGTGTCATCGGACCGTACTCGCGCGTCGTGGATTCTACCATCGGCCGCGGTGCGGAGCTGAAGGGGTGGAACTACATCGCACGAACGTCGATCAGGAATCATGCTGTGCTGGAGCCGTATGTCAGACGTGGCTTCGATTGAGCTTCCCGCCTGGGCGAGGGTGAGCCCGAAGCGCCTCGCGCACATCCACAGGGTAACCGCCCTGATCGTGGAATGGGCCGAGGAGATGGACATCCCCGCCGAGGAGCGCGAGAGCTGGCACGACGCGGCGCTCTACCACGACTGCCTGCGTGACGCGTCGGTGGAGGAGCTGAGGGCGATCGTGGGCGATCCCGCGATTCCGGACCCGCTCCTGCACGGCCCCGCGGCCGCCGTAATCCTCGCGCGCGAGGGGGAGAACCGCATTGACGTGCTCGAGGCGGTGCGCTGGCACACGGTGGGCTGCAGCTCGTGGGCGCGCAGCGGGCGCGCGCTCTACATGGCGGACTATCTGGAGCCAGGACGGCCGTTCGGCCGCGCCGATCGCGCTTATCTGGCCGCGCGCGTCCCGACCGATTTCGAAGGGACGCTCAGGCAGGTGGTGCGGGAGCGGCTCGAGTGGATGCTGCGCGAGGGGTACGAGCTCCCCTCCGAAACCGTGGAGCTCTGGAACGTGCTTCGATGAGGCGCCGTCGGATAGTCATACTCGCGCTCCTGCTGGTGTTGCTCCCGGCGGGGATCTACGCCACGGTCGCACGCGGCGGCGACAGGAAAGAGGCGCCCCGCGGGATCGCGGCGGGGCCGGAGAGCCGTGCGCCCGAGGGAGTACGAATCAGGGTGGAGGTGCTCAATGCGAGCAGCGTGCAGGGGCTGGCGCGCCGCGCGACATTCTTCCTGCGCGACCGCGGCTTCGACGTGGTGGAGTCCGGAAACGCCGCGGAGAAGCACGACAGCACGATAGTGCTCGATCGCTCGCACAACCCCGAGTGGGCGCGCCTCGTGGCGAACGCCATGGGAGGCGCTCCTGTTGCCGAGGCGCCCGATTCAACTCTCTACGTGGACGTCACCGTTCTGGTCGGGCCGTCGTGGCGGCCGCCGGCCGAGCCGTTCTACCCGTAGCTGGCCGCACGCCGCGGCGATGTCCTTGCCGCGACTGCGCCGCACCGCCACCTGCACTCCTGCCGCGCGCATCGAGCGTGCGAAAGCCGCGATCCGATCGGGCGGCGTAGCACGGAATTCCATCGCGCCCCCTTCGTGTAACGGAATGAGGTTCACGAACGCGCGACATTCCTTCGCGAGGTCCGCGAGCCGGCGTGCGTGCTCCGGGGCGTCGTTCACGTCACGCAGCATCACGTATTCGAACGTCACTCTTCGATCGAACGACTTCGCCGCATCTATCACATCCGCCAGCGGGAACTTCGTGTTGATGGGCATGAGCTCCCTGCGAAGCTCATCGCTCGGCGCGTGGACCGAGATGGCCAGCCGGAACTGCTCCGGCCGCTCGGAGAGCGCCACGATGCCCGGGAGCACGCCCACCGTGGACACGGTGATGTGCCTGGCGCCGATCCCGAGTCCCTCCGGAGAGTTGAGGATCGTGAGCGTCGGCGCCACCGCGCGCCAGTTCATGAGCGGCTCGCCCATCCCCATGAATACCACGTTCGTGACGTCGAGCGGCTCCTCCACGAGCCGCATCTCGCGAACCTGCCCGGCGATCTCCCACGGCTCCAGGTTGCGCTGAAATCCCATGCGGCCGGTCGCGCAGAAAGCGCATTGCAGGGCGCACCCGGCCTGCGACGAGATGCACAGCGTGAGGCGCCCCCCTTCCGGGATCGCCACGGTCTCGATCCCCTGACCATCAGGGAGCCCGAAGAGGAACTTCTGCGTCCCATCCACCGACCGCTGGCGCGAGAGGAGACGCAGCCGCGGAAGGGTGAAGCGCTCGGCCAGGCGCTCGCGGAAGGCCGCGGGGAGCTCGGTCATCGCCGCGAAGCTCGGCGCCGGATTCTTCCATAGTCGGCGCGCCACCTGTGCACCGCGATACGCCGGTTCGCCCTCGGCCAACGCAAAGTCGGTGAGAACGCGCTCCGCCTCTGCGGGAGTGAGATTCAACGGGTTCATCTGGGGTCTCTCGGCCGCGCCCGTGTCGCTCGCCGTAGTCGTCGCCGTTTCCCTGTCGCTCTGCATACGCTCTGAATCTAACCCTTCCGGGGTACGATCGCCTTCGCGGCCGCCGCGGCAGTCCGCCTCCGGCGCCGCATGGCACACGCGACGACTCGTAGTTAAATTCAAGTAGGTCATTGAGATGACGATGCCAGCCACCAGCTTGCCCGGCCGCCGCGTTCTTCCGGGCGGCCTGTGGCGTTGTTAGTCTTCGAAATCACGTTCGATAAGCGGAGCCTACGTGCTTCTTTCTGAGCTGCTGTCGGCGGAGCGAGTGAAGGTGCCGCTCGACAGCCGCACTAAAACTGATGTGTTGCAGGAGTTGGTCGAGCTGGTGACCAGTGGGCGCGAGAACAGCGACACGGGCGCCATTCTCTCTTCTGTGCGGGAGCGTGAGATGGTGCTCAGCACCGGAGTGGGAGGCGGTGTGGCGATACCGCACGGCAAGACACCGCACATAGACCAGCTCGTCCTCGCCGCCGGCGTGGCGCCCGAGCCGATCGACTTCGACGCGCTCGATGGCAAGCCCGTGCGGCTCTTCTTTCTCTTGGTGGGGCCCGAGAGTGCCTCGGGTGCGCACGTAAAGGCGCTGAGCCGTATCTCCCGTCTGCTCCGGAGGGAGTCGCTTCGAACCGATCTTCTCGCTGCTCGCTCCTCCGAGGACTTTCTGCGCATGATTCGCGATTCGGAGGCCGGGTGAGCGTTCGACAATGGGGGCCGCCCGTTCTCTGGGCGGCGTTCATACTGCTGCTGACTTCCATCCCCGGCTCCGACCTCCCGCACGTCAGCTTCCTCGCCTTCCGTGACAGCGACAAGCTCGTGCACGGAACCATGTACGCGGTCTTCGCGTGGCTGGGGACCCGCACGCTCCTGCGCGCGGGGCGGCCGCTGCGCCAGGCCATTCTCATAGTGATGCTGGGGATCGCCCTCTTCGCCGTGCTGGACGAGTGGCATCAACAATTCATTCCAGGCAGGTCAATGGACGTCTTCGACTGGCTGGCAGACATCTCGGGAGCGACCATCGGCGCTCTCGTGGCCGCGGTGGCGCCGAGAGTGCGGGAGAGAAGCGAGGCGTGAGTACTCTCCCAGGCGCGCTCACCACATTCCGGACCAACTACGCTGGCACACTCGGCCTCGCCGATGTGGGGAGCGCAGTCCGGCTCGGCGGCTGGGTGCACAACAAGCGCAACCTTGGCGGCCTCATTTTCATAGACCTTCGCGACCGCACGGGCCTCGTGCAGATCTCACTCGATCCGGCGCTGGTGGACGAGCCCACGCTCGAGACAGCTGCGCAGGTGGGGAAGGAGAGCGTCGTCCTCATCGAGGGCGACGTGGTCGCGCGTCCGCCGGCCGGCCGAAACCCCGAGCTCGCCACCGGTGAGGTCGAGGTGAAGGCACGCTCGCTCCGCGTGGTGGGACCGGCCGAGACCCCAGCGATCCCGGTTGGCCGCGTGAAGGGGGAACCTCTCCCCGCCGAGGAGCAGCGCCTCCGCCACCGATACCTCGACCTGCGTCGTCCTGAGCTGCAGCGGAACCTGATCCTGCGTCACCGACTCATGCAGGCCACGCGTCGCTACCTCAGTGATCGCGGCTTCCTCGAGATCGAGACCCCGATCCTCACGAAGCCGACACCCGAGGGCGCGCGTGACTATCTCGTTCCGAGTCGCGTGCACGCGGGCGAATTCTACGCTCTCCCGCAGTCGCCGCAGCTCTACAAGCAGCTGTTGATGGTCTCGGGGTTCGATCGCTATTTCCAGATCGCGCGCTGCTTCCGCGACGAGGACCTGCGCTCGGACCGGCAGCCGGAGTTCACGCAGATCGACATCGAGGCGTCGTTCATCGGACCCGAGGATGTCTTCGCCTTCACCGAGGGGATGCTGAAGGCTCTCTGGGCCGAAGGCGGCGTGGAGATCGAGACGCCATTTCCGCGCATCACCCACGCGGAGGCGATGGAGCGCTTCGGGAGCGACCGTCCGGACATGCGCTACGCGCTCGAGATCGTCGACGCGAGCGAGATCTTCCGACCGATCGACTTCGGTATCACGCGCTCCGCGTTGGAGGCGGGCGGGAGGGTGCGCGGCATTCGCGTCCCCGGCGGCGCCGAGCTCTCCCGCAAGCAGGTGGACGCGCTCGAGGAGCTGGCGCGTGGGGCAGGGGCGAGCGGGCTCCTCCGGCTCAAGCGAGAGGCCGCCACTGGCGAGCCCTCGGGTCCTGTGGCGCGGTACCTCGGAGCAGGAGATGTGGAGCGGCTCGGACTCGGACCCGGTGATCTGGCGCTTTTCGTGGCCGGTCCCGATCATGTTTCGAATCCGGCGCTGGACCGTGTACGTCAGGAGGCCGCGCGGCTGCGGGGTCTGGTGCCAGCCGGGGTCTCGGCGTTTCTCTGGGTCACTGATTTTCCGCTCTTCGAGCGCGACCCGGAGAGCCACACCCTCGGGGCGGTCCACCACCCGTTCACCTCGCCGGCCCTCGAGGACCTCTCGCTCCTCGAGAAGGCGCCGGAAAGAGCGCGGGCGATCGCGTACGACGTGGTTCTCAACGGCACCGAGCTCGGAGGCGGGAGCATCCGAATCAGCGATCCGGAGCTCCAGCGAAAGATCTTCGGGCTACTGGGTATAGACGAGGAAACGGCCAGGCAGCGCTTCGGCTTTCTCCTCGAAGGGCTTCGCAGCGGCGCGCCGCCGCATGGCGGGATCGCGCTCGGAATGGACAGGATAGCGATGCTCATCTCGGGAGCCGGTTCGCTGCGCGATGTGATCGCGTTTCCCAAGACGACGCAGGCGAGCGCTCTCTTCGAGGGCGCTCCGAGTCCCGTGCCCGAGCGCGAGCTGCGCGATCTGCACGTTCGCGTGGAGGGGCGGGGCGATGGCAGTAACGATAGGAGTTGCGATAAGTGAGTGACGATTCGGTCACGCAGAAGTTGAATACCGAAGGCGCCGACCTTCTCACCCTCGCGGGTGTGAACGACGCCAACCTCATCGAGCTGGCACGACTCACCGGCGCAAAGGTCTCGCTGCGCGGCGAGGCGCTTACGCTGAGCGGTCCCGCCGGCGCGGTGGAGAAAGCCACCCCGGTCGCTCAGCGGATGGTGGATACGGCGCGGCAGCTCATGCCGCTGACGCCGGATGATGTCCTCCGCTTGAGCGACGAGATCGGTTCGTCGGATGGCGATGGCAACGGGAACGGCACGGGCACGACAGGCGACCAGCGCATTGTCCTGCCCGGTACGCGCAAGATTGTCCAGCCGAAGACGCCCGGTCAGGCAGCATACATGCAGTGCATCTCCGACAACGACATCGTAGTCGGGATCGGGCCGGCCGGAACAGGGAAGACTTACCTGGCCGTCGCGATGGCAGTGGAAGCGCTCGCACGCAAGCGCGTGCGCCGCATCATCCTCGCCAGACCGGCGGTGGAGGCGGGCGAGAGCCTCGGCTTTCTCCCCGGCGACCTGCAGGCGAAGGTGGATCCGTATCTGCGCCCGCTCTACGACGCACTCGACGACATGATGCCGCCCGAGCGGGTGCAGAAGGCGCTGGAGACTCGCACGATCGAGATCGCGCCGCTCGCCTACATGCGCGGCCGAACGTTGGCCGACGCCTTCGTGATCCTGGATGAATCGCAGAACGCCACCAGCGCGCAGATGAAGATGTTCCTCACACGCCTCGGTGTTAACTCCAAGGCGGTGATCACCGGCGACAAGACGCAGATCGATCTCCCCTCGCGCGAGCAGTCGGGGCTCATCGAGATCGAGCGCATCCTGCGCGGGATAGACGGGATCGGATTCCAGTATCTCACGGAGTCCGATGTCATCCGTCATCGGCTGGTACGCGAGATCATCAAGGCATACGCGCGCGACGCCGGCGCGGGAGCCGAGTAGCGGATGCCGAGCCCGGTACGCGGACAGCTGGAGCTGGCCCCGATGGAAGAGGAGCCGCCTCCGCGGCGCCTCGATGGCGTGCTGTATCACGCCGCGCGGGTCGGGCTGCTGCTGGCGCTCGCCATAGTCACCTATCTCCTCTTCCCGAACGCGCCGGCCGTGGACTCGCCCATCTTCGAGGTGGGCTCGGTGGCCACGAAGAACGTCATTGCCCCCTTCGCATTCACGGTACCGAAGACCGAGGAGGAGCTGACCAGGGAGCGCGACGAACTGGCGCGCTCGGCCAAGCCGATCTTCGACTATTCACAGGCGGCGCTCGACTCCGCGCAGGGCCAGCTGCGCACGTTCATGGACTCCCTGGCGAGCGTGGCCGAGCGCGAGGAGCGTACACAGACCGGTAAGCAGACGGCGGCCACGGTCAGCGTGGCGATCCAGCAGGCTGCCGCGCAGCTGGGCGTGAGTCTCACACCCGACGAGGCCGACTACCTCGTGGTAGCGGCGCGCCGGCGCGCGCTCGAGGATGCGGTACGCCGCGTCTTCGCACGCTGGCTCTCCAGCGGTATAGTGGCCGGGAGCGCCATCGAGCAGCTGCGCGGCGACGTGATCGTGCGTCGGGGCGGCGACGAGCGGAGCGTGATGGTGGACAGCTTGCTCACCTTCGGCTCGCTGCTCAATCGTGCGCGCGCCATGCAGCCTGATCGCAATTCGTCGGTTGCGGAAGGTTTGTACCTCAAGCTGCTCAGCAGCTTCTTCCACTCCACCATCGTGCCCGATCGGGTGGCTACGGAGCGGCGGCGGCAGGAGCTCCGCGCCTCGGTGGATACGAATCGCTACCAGGTGCGAACCGGCGAGAAGATCGTCGGCGAGCACGAGGTGGTGGGCCGTCCGGAGTTCGACAAGATGCGCGCGCTCCACGACGCAATGCAGGGACGCGAGCGCGGTCAGCGCGCGGCGGGGCGGGTCGTGGGGAGCATCGCCTACAACGCGATCCTCCTCGCGATCTTCGGGATCGCGATGGTGCTCTTCCGACCACAGCTCTACAAGTCGTTCCGGTCGCTCTCGCTCTTCGCGGCCGTGTACCTGCTGGTGCTCATCGCCGCCGCGATCGCCTCGCATTGGCGACCGGTGCACCCGGAGCTGGTGCCGGTGGCGCTGGCCGCGATCATGTTCAGCGTCCTCTTCGACCCGCGTATCAGCATGATAGCCGCGATGATCCTGGCGGTCCTCGTGGGCGGGCAGAGTGTGTACAGGGGGACGAACGCGCTCTTCATCAACCTGGTGGGCGGCGCGGCGGCGGCGCTGAGCGTGCGCATCATCCTCAAGCGCGACCAGTCGTACCAGTACGTCATCACCATCGGGATCGCCTACATCTGCGCGGCGCTGGCACTCGGTCTCACCCTCAGCTGGACCCCTACCGCGATCGTGTCGAGCGCGGGACTCGGGATCGCCAACGCGATCGTGTCGGTCGTGTTCGCGATGTTCCTGGTACCGCTCGCGGAGCGCTTCACGGGAATCACGACGCATCTAACGCTCATAGAGTATTCCGATCTCAATCGGCCGCTCCTCCGCCGGCTCAGCCTGGAGGCGCCGGGTACCTACGCGCATACCATCGCCATGGCCAACCTGGTGGAGGGCGCGTGCAACGCGATCGGCGCCAACGGTCTCCTCGGACGAGTGGGGACGTACTACCACGACATCGGGAAGCTTAAGAAACCGCAGTACTTCGTGGAGAACCAGGCCGGTGGACGCAACCCGCACGACAAGCTGAAGCCGGGGACGAGCGCATCCATCATCCGCAATCATGTGCGCGAGGGGATGGAGCTTGCGGCCGAGTACCACATTCCGCAGGCGATCGCCTCCTTCATCCCGCAACACCACGGTACTTCGCCGATCGCCTACTTCCTGGAGAAGGCGAAGGAGCGCGACGGGGGCCTGCCGTCCAATACGAGCGACTACGCCTATCCCGGCCCGATCCCGCAGACCGCCGAAACGGCCATCTGCATGCTCGCCGACGGTGTGGAGGCGGCCGTTCGCGTCCTCGCCGATCCGTCGCCCGTTCGCATCCGCGAGGTGATCGATCACATCGTGCGTCAGAAGATGGAGCAGGGGCAGCTGCGCGACGCGCCTCTCACGCTCCGCCAGCTCGATGTCGTAAAGGCGCAGTTCGAGCGGATGCTGGTCGGCATGTACCACAGCCGCATCGACTACCCTTCAGCGAGCGGAGGCGTGACATCGGAGTTCGCTCAGGTATGAGCATCTCCGTGGAGGTCACGGTGCGGAGCGGACGCATTCCGCTCTCGCGCACGCGCGTGGCGCGGATCGCTTCGAGCGTGCTGCGCGCCGAGCGCGTGCGCGATGCCGACCTTTCGATCACCTTCGTTTCGAACCGCTCGATCGCGGCCCTCAACCGGCGTCACCTGGGACGCTCGGGGACCACCGACGTCATCTCGTTCGAGCTCGCGCGGAGCGCACCGGGCACCCCGGTAGTGGGTGATGTGTACATCGCACCGGACGTGGCCCGCGCGAATGCGAGTGAGCTGGGAGTTCCAGTCGCCGAGGAGCTGGCGCGCCTGGTGGTGCACGGTACCCTGCACGCGCTCGGCTACTCGCACCCCGAAGGATCGAGCGAGGATCGCACCGGATCGACGATGTGGAAGCGCCAGGAGCGGCTACTTCGCCGTGCGCTCGAGACCGGGAACGGAAAGGGCGCGCGCGTATGACCATCGTGTACGTGTTGGTCTTTTTCATCGCGCTCATCTGCAGCGCGCTCGCGGCGGCGGCGGACGGCGCGCTCCTCGCGGCGGCATCGTCGCACGGCGGTGCCGAAGAACCCACGGGTGGCGTTCGGAACATCACCCACCGATCGCTTTCCATCGCTCGCATTTTCACCCACCTGATCGCGGGCGCCTCGGGCGCCGCGGCACTGGGCCTCACGCTTCCGGACCCGCGCGAGGCCGTCCCCTTCGGCATCGCGCTGGCGCTGATCGTGGTGGCTCTGGGCGAGGTTCTCCCGCGCGCCGCGGGAGACGCGTTCGGGCCGCAATCACCGGGGGCGCTGCACGCGGTAGCGCGCGCCGCCGACCGGACCATGCGTCCCATCGTCGGCCTGGGGATGCGGATCGATCGCATGCTTCGGCGGATACTCCCGCCGGCACGCGCGAGTGAGGTCGACCGCGATGCCACAGCCGAGCAGTTCCGGCAGGTGGTGCGATCGGACGGTGACGCGCTTGTGAATCAGCGCGCCATCCTTCATCGCATATTCTCTCTCGGTGACACCGAGGTCCACGAGATCATGATGCCGCGCGTGGACATCCTCGGCATCGAGCGGTGCACTCCATGGTCGGAAGTGGTGGACCGTGTGCGCAGCTCGCAGCATGCGCGGCTTCCGGTGTACGACAAGACGCTCGACCGGATAACGGGCCTCCTCTTT
Source organism: Gemmatimonadaceae bacterium (assembly GCA_035688075.1). GTDB lineage: Bacteria > Gemmatimonadota > Gemmatimonadetes > Gemmatimonadales > Gemmatimonadaceae > JADGGM01. Next base: position 28,216 of record DASSNL010000151.1, on the reverse strand, counting down.
GCCAAGGATCTACTCGCGGCCGTGATCTCCGACAACGAGCCGTCCGGCGGCTGGCAGACTCTCATCCGTCCCGCTTCGTTCATTCCCGAGAGCAAGACCATCGACAGCCAGCTCCGCGACTTCAAGGCATCGGGAAGCCACCTCGCCATAGTGGTGGACGAGTATGGCGGCACGGCAGGCCTGATCACCATCGAGGACATCCTCGAGGAGATCGTCGGCGACATCCGCGACGAGTACGACAGCGAGGAGCCGGAGGTCGAGTCGGAAGAAGGGAAGCGCTTCTGGGTTGCGGGCCGCGTACCCCTGGACGAGCTCTCCGAGCTGCTCGGCTCCCCCATGGAGCGCGACGACGTGAGCACGGTTGGGGGTCTGATCTTCGAGCTCGTCGGCCACGTCCCGCGCGCGGGGCAGGAGCTGCAGCTCGATGGCTACCGGGTCGTGGTGGAGCGAGTCGTGAGACGACGGGTGGAGCGGGTGTACTTCGAGCGGCTCGCGGTCCCCGCCGGGAGCGGCCAGTGAGCGCACTCTTCGCACCTCTGCTAGTCGTGCTGATCGTGGTGGCGTGGCTCACGGCCGCCGCCACCGCGGTGCGCTCTGTGAGTCGCATCTGGCTGCGCCACTGGGCCGAGCGGCAGCTCGGCGGGTCGATGACCGAGGCGTACCTCGCACAGCCGCAGCGCCTCCTCCTGGCCTCGGCCACGATGACCGCGCTCGCCGTCGCACTCGGGGGTACAGTGCTCGGCTCCCGCTTCGGAGCGGCGCCGGCGGAGCTCGTGGCGGGCGTCGTGATCACGGCGCTCATCTTCCTCCTCCTCGGCCAGCTCATTCCGCGCGCGGTGGGCAGACACTGGGCATCGAGACTCATCCCCATCCTGCTGCCGCCGCTGCACGCGTCGGAATTCATCCTCGGTCCGCTCATCCGCTCGGCGGAGCGACTCGCGACCGCGGTCTTCGCGAGGCGGCCCGAGGACGAGAGCTCGCGCGACGGACTGCAGACGCTCCTGCGCGAGGGCGAGCTGGAGGGGATCGGCGAACCGGAAGAAATCGAGATCATCACGGGCGTCGTGGAGTTCGGCGAGAAGACATTGCGCGATGTGATGACTCCGAGGACCGACGTTTTCGCGCTCGCCGCCTCTACCCCACCCGCCGAGATGGCGCGGGCGATAGCGCATTCGGGCTATAGTCGCGTGCCGCTCTACGGTGACTCGCTCGACGAGATAGTGGGGATGGTGCACGTCTTCGACGTGCTCAAGGTGGGCGCCGGGGAGAAGCCCTTCGTGCACGAGGTGGCGCACGCCCCGGCCACGAAGCACTGCAGCGAGATGCTCTTCGAGATGCTGCGCGGCCAGCGCCACCTCGCGGTGGTGCTCGACGAGTTCGGCGGGACCGCCGGAATCGTCACGCTCGAGGATGTGCTCGAGGAGCTGGTGGGCGACATTCGCGACGAGCACGACGAGCCACTACCCGCGAGCGAGGATGGCGCGAGTGCTGGAGGCGCCGCGATCATCGAGGCGTCGGCGCCGCTCGACGAGGTTCTCCGCCGCTTCGGCCTGGAGCAGGGGATCGCGAATCACGGCCGCGCGCAGTCGTTGGGGGGCGTGGTAGTTCGCGCGCTCGGTCGCATCCCCGCGCTTGGCGAGCGATTCCGACTGGGTGATCTCGAGCTCACCGTGGTAGACGCCGAGCCGTCGCGAGTGCTTCGGCTCCTGGTTCAGCGGGCCGGCACGGCGCGCTCGATCGCCCTGGAGCGGGTTCGCTGACGTGCGTGCGTTCTATGTCTTCTGGCGTCTCTTCCCCTTCGTCGTTCTCTTCTTCCGCGACAGGCGCCGCTGGATCCTGGTAGGCGGCCGCCGTGGCGTGAGCGAGGAGGAGCACCGCCGTCGCGCCGAGCGGCTCACGTCCACCGTAGCCGATCTTGGACCGACGTTCATAAAGCTCGCGCAGGTATTCGCGTCGCGCGCCGACATCCTCCCTGAGCCGTACCTGAGCGAGGTGGGTCGTCTCACCGACCGGGTGCCACCGTTGCCATCCAACGTGATCCAGGAAGTGATCGTGCGCGAGCTGGGGCGACCGGTGAACGAAATCTTCGATCGCTTCGACCCGGAGCCGCTCGCCGCGGCATCGCTCGGTCAGGTGCATCGCGCGGCGCTCGGCGAGCGCGAGGTGGTGGTGAAGGTGCTGCGTCCGGGTGTGGAAGAGCTCGTGGCGGTCGACCTTGATGCGGCCTTCAGGATCCTCGCCTTCGTGAACATGCTGTTCCCGAATCACCATACGCGCGCGATCGCGACCATCGTGCGCGAGTTCGCCCGGCGAATAGATGAGGAGATGGACTTCCGTGCCGAAGCGCGCAACGCCGAGCAGATACGCGCCAATTTTGCGGGCGACGATCGCGTAGCGGTACCCGAGGTCGTGAGCGGGCTGACATCGCAGCGCGTGCTGGTGCTCGAGTACATGAAGGGCACCAAGATAGACAGCCTGCAGGAGCGGATCGCATCGGGAGACATCTCGCTCTCGCACCTCCTCGAGACGATCGTAGAGGTGTACGCGCAGATGATGCTCGTGGACGGGCTCTTTCACGCCGATCCCCACCCCGGGAACCTCCTGGTTGCCGCCGACGGAACCCTGGTGCTCCTGGACTTCGGGATGGTGGTGCGTGTCGAGCGCGACACTCGATTGGCGCTCATCCAGACCATCCTCGCCGCGGTGCGGCAGGATGTGGATGCGGTGGTGGCCGGCTTCTACGAGCTCGGGCTTCTCGATCCGGAGGTGGACCGCGGAACCGTGCGCGACGCGGCGCGTGCGCTCATGTCAATCGCCTTCACCCCCGACGCCAAGCCACGACAGATCCAGCGGATAGTCAACGAGGTGCTCTCGACCTTCTACCGCTGGCCCATCGTGCTACCGAGCGAGCTGGTGTACCTGGGTCGCGCGGCCGCGCTCGCCGAGGGAATCGGGATGCGCTACGACCCGGATTTCAACTCGGTGCAGTTCGCCTCTCCGATCCTGAAGTCCATGGGGAGCCGGCTCATGGCGTCCACCGTGGGAGGCGACCCGCGCGACAGGATGCAGGACGCGCTCGCACAACTCAGCGGGATAGCGCGAGAATTGCGCGACATACTCCGCCGCGCCGGGCGCGACGAGCTTCGCGTGCGCGCGCACCCGCGCGACGTACTCGAGATGCAGCGCTTCCTCGCGGGGCAGACGCGGCGCATCGCCCTCTGCCTGATGACCGGGGTGCTCGCGATCGTCGGCGCGCTGGTGTACCTGGCCGACCGCAATACCTGGGTGCTCGTTCTCACCCTCGCTGCCGCGGTAGTGACGTTCGCCGTTCTCCTGCTCCTCCCCTGGCACCTGCTGTCGAACCCACTTCGCGGCTACCGCCGCTGGCGCTGATGACGGAAAGCTCACTCTCTCGCTCGAGGCACGAGCAGCTGCTCACGGATTTCGACGCCGGTGCTCCCGCCGCGCTGGCGCGCGCGGTGAGCGTCGTGGAGAACCACCGGCCCGGTTTCGAGGAGGTGCTCGGCCGCCTCCACCCGCGCCTGGGGCGCGCCCGGCGGGTTGGCCTCACCGGACCTCCGGGCGCGGGGAAGAGCACTCTCGGGATGCGGCTCGCGCGCGCCTGGCGCTCGTCCGGGCTCACCGTGGGAATAGTGGCGGTGGATCCCACGTCGCCCTTCACCGGCGGTGCGCTCCTGGGCGATCGCATCCGCATGGAGGAGATCGCGCTCGATCCGGGAATCTTCATCCGTTCGATGGGAACGCGCGGCTCCCTTGGCGGGCTCGCTGCTTCCACGCGCGAGGTGGCCGACGTGCTCGATGCCTTCGGCTTCGACCGCGTACTTATCGAGACGGTAGGTGTGGGGCAGAGCGAGCTGGACATCGCCCGAATCGCCGACAGCACGGCTGTGGTTCTGGTTCCGGAATCGGGCGACGCGATACAGACCATGAAGGCGGGCCTCATGGAGATCGCCGACGTCTTCGTAGTAAACAAGTCCGACCGCCCCGGCGCCGACCGCCTGCGCCACGAGATCGAGATCACGCTGGGGCTGCGCATGGGCCAGACCTATCGCGACGTACCGGGACACCACGGTGTGCAGCATCGCGTGCGCGGGAAGGAGGACAAGCCGATCCGGAACCCGGCCTACGCCGCGCGCAACGCCGCGGCGGCGAATGATGCCGACCACTGGACGCCGCCGGTGATCTCCACGATGGCCGAGCGCGGAGAGGGGGTGGACGACCTCGTGACGGCCTTCGACAGGCACTTCGATTATCTTGAGAGAAGCGGCATCCTGCGTTCCCGGCGCCGCCAGCGGCTCCGCGAGCGCGTCGTGGAAGTGGTGGAACGCAGAGTGCGGGAGCGCCTGTGGCGGGACCAGGAGACCAATGCCTGGCTCGATGAGGCGCTCCCGGCGCTCGACGAGGGGTCTCTGACCCCGTTCGCGGCCGCTGAGGCGCTGCTCGAGCGGAGCGCGGAGCTGATCACTCGCGGCCAGCGCTCGTGAGCGGTGGTGGAGTCTCGACGGAGGATAGGATGACTTCTACGGACAAGGTCGAGCAGTTGGAGGGTCAGGAGCGCGTGGAGTTGGAGCGCCTGCGCGCCGAGGTGGCCGAGTGGCGCGCGCGCTACGAGTCGGGACGCAAGCGCGACATAGCGTTCACGAACTCCACGCAGACGGTCGAGCCGCTCTACACCGCGCTCGATACGGCGGAGATGGACCCAGCGACCGACGGTACTCCGGGAAGCTATCCATTCACGCGAGGCATCCACGCGACCGGCTATCGCGGCCGCCTCTGGACGATGCGCCAGTTCGCCGGCTTCGGGAGCGCGCGCGACACCAACCAGCGCTACAAGTATCTCCTCGAGCACGGACAGACCGGGCTCTCGGTGGCGTTCGACTTCCCCACGCTGATGGGTTACGACTCCGACCACCCACGCTCCGAGGGCGAGGTGGGGAAGTGTGGTGTCGCGATCTCGAGCACCGCCGATATGGAGACGCTCTTCGAGGGGATCCCTCTCGACGAGGTCTCGGTGTCGATGACGATCAACGGCCCAGCGCTGATCCTCTATTGCTTCTTCATAGCCGCCGCCGAACGGCAGGGAGTGTCTTCCGAGAAGCTGCGCGGGACCATTCAGAACGACATCCTCAAGGAGTACATGGCGCAACACGCGTGGATCTACCCGGTAGAGCCAGCGCTGCGCCTCATCATAGACGGCTTCGAGTGGTCGGCGAAGCACGCGCCGCAGTGGAACACGATTTCCATCTCCGGCTACCACATCCGCGAAGCCGGCGCCACGGCGGTGCAGGAGCTGGCATTCACGCTCGCCGACGGCTTCACCTACGTGGAGAAGGGAATCGAGCGCGGGCTGGCCGTGGACGAGTTCGCGCCGCGGCTCTCGTTCTTCTGGGACATCCACAACGACTTCTTCGAGGAGATCGCCAAGCTGCGAGCCGCCCGGCGCATCTGGGCGAAGCGGATGCGCGAACGATACGGCGCGCGCGATCCGCGCTCCTGGATGATGCGCTTCCACTCGCAGACGGCAGGCGTGACGCTCACTGCGCAGCAGCCTATGAACAACATCGTGCGCGTCGCCTACCAGGCGATGGCGGCGGTACTCGGCGGCACGCAGTCGCTGCACACCAACTCGATGGATGAGACGCTGGCCCTTCCCACGGAGCAGGCGGTTCAGGTGGCGCTGCGCACGCAGCAGATCCTCGCCTACGAGACCGGCGTTCCCAACGTCATCGATCCGCTGGGCGGGTCGTACTACATCGAGTCGCTCACCAGCGAGATGGAGCGCGGTGCGGAGGAGCTCTTCGGCGAGATCGACAACGTGGGCGGCGTGGTGAAGGCCCTCGAGTCCGGATGGCTGCAGCGGCGGATCGCGGAGTCGGCGATGCGGCAGCAGTGGGAAGTGGAGCAGCACCGCAAGGTGGTGGTCGGCGTGAACGAGCTGGTCACCGAGGAGCCGGAGCTCACGATCCCGATCCTGAAGGTCGGCGAGGATACGGAGAAGGAGCAGCGCGAGCGGCTCTCGAAGCTGCGCGCCGCGCGCGATGCGGAGCGATACCGCAAGGCGATCGACGCGCTCCGCGACGCTTCCCGCACCGACGCCAATCTCATCCCGTACATCCTCGATGCGGCGCGTGCCGACGCCACCCTGTACGAGATCCGCGCGGCGATGGAAGAGGTGTTCGGCGCGTACCGCGAACCGGTGTTCTTCTGAGCGCACGGCCCCGAGTGAAGTCGCGGAGCGAGTGGTGGGAGTCGTACTTCGACGAGCGCTATCTCTCGGAGTACTCACCGCTCTTCTCGCTCGAGAGCGATCGCCGGGAGGTGGCGCGACTGCTGGAGCTGCTGGAGCTCCCGGTTGGAGCGAAGGTGCTGGACGTGCCGTGCGGCCAGGGGCGGCACTCGCACCTCCTCGCCGAGGCGGGCTTCGATACCACGGGGCTCGACTACTCCAACCACCTCCTGAAGCGCGCGCGCGAGCGCGGAAGTGGAGCCGGGCTGCACTACGTGAAGGGCGACATGCGCCGCCTCCCCGCGCGCTGGACCGGCCGCTTCGATGCCGTGCTCAATCTCTTCACATCCTTCGGGTTCTTCCAGGACCCCGCCGACGACCTCCGCACGATCTCGGAGTTCGCGCGCGTGCTGCGACCCGGAGGAGTCCTCGTCTGGCACGGCGCGAGCCGTGATGGGGTGATGAGCGGCTTCCTCGATCGCGACTGGTGGCGCGCGAGCGACGGGACGATGGTGGCCCACGAGCGCACCTTCGACCCACTCTCCGGCGTGCTCACTATCCGCGTGGACTGGAGTGATCAGGCCAGCTCGGGCGAGCGCGACCACCGGATCCGGCTCTACACCGCCACGCGCCTCACCGAGCTGCTGGCCGATGTGGGGCTCGTCACCACCCAAGCGTATGACTCGTGGAGCGAAGCTCCGCTCACGCGCGGCTCGTCGGAGATGCTCCTCGTGGCGCACAAGGAAGAATTGGCGAGACCGCGCCGCAGAAGGTAGACTTCGACGAATTCACCAACTACCCAGACCAAGGTTCGCAAATGCAGCGACCCATTCGCGTGCTGATCGCCAAGCCCGGACTCGACGGCCACGACCGCGGTGCGAAGGTCGTGGCGTCCGCGCTCCGCGACGCGGGGATGGAAGTGATATATACCGGCCTCCACCAGACGCCCGAGATGATCGCGAGCGCCGCGGTGCAGGAGGACGTCGACGTCGTCGGACTCTCGATCCTGAGCGGCGCGCACATGACGCTCTTCCCGCGGGTGCAGCAGCTCCTGCACGACGCCGGCCGCGACGACATACTGCTCACCGGCGGCGGAATCATCCCGAAGGAAGACATCGATGCGCTCCGTTCGAGGGGGATCGGTGAGCTCTTCGGACCGGGCACGTCGACCTCCGATCTGGTGGACTACATCAAGGCGTGGTTCGCCGAGCGCGAGAAGCAGGAAGCATGACCGTGAGCGCGCCCTCGCACGTGCGGCTGCGCGAGCTCTCGCGCGAGATACGCACCCTCGAGGAGAAGCTGCGCGAGGGCGGTGGTAGCGAGCGTACCGAGCGACAGCACTCGCAGGGGAAGCTCACCGCACGCGAGCGCATTGCGAGCCTCTGTGACCCGGAGTCGCGCTTCCTGGAAGTAGGGCTCCTGGTGGCCCACGACCAGTACGACGGCCAGGCGCCGGCCGCAGGGGTGGTTACCGGCGTCGGCATCGTCGAGGGACGCGAGGTGGTGGTGGTGGCCAACGACGCCACGGTCAAGGCCGGCTCCTGGTGGCCGGAAACCATCAAGAAAATCCTCCGCGCGCAGGAGATCGCGATGCGCTGCCGCATCCCGATCATCTACCTGGTGGACTCGGCCGGAGTGAATCTCCCCTACCAGGGCGGCGTCTTTCCGGGGCAGTACGGCGCGGCGAGGATCTTCTACTATAACTCCATCATGCGCCGCTACCTTCGCATCCCGCAGTTTGCCGCGGTGATGGGACCATGCATAGCCGGAGGCGCGTACCTGCCCGCGCTCTCCGACGTGATCATCATGGTGGAGGGAACGTCCTTCATGGGACTCGGCGGACCGAATCTCGTGAAGGGCGCGACAGGGCAGGTGATAGACGCCGAGACGCTCGGCGGCGCGGTGACCCACACTGAGATCTCCGGCGTGGCGCACTACCGCGCGAAGGACGATGCCGAGTGTATCGTGAAGCTGCGCGCTCTCGTTCGGCGTACTAAGCGCGAGTGCGCTCCGACCGCCGCTGTACGGCACCTCGCGAACGATTCGGACATAGGCGGCACCGCCGAGCTGCCTGTCTCGCATCCAGCCGCGGCCGACCCCGCCGCATCGATGGCGGACCCGGAAACGCTCTACGACATCCTCCCCACCGACCACCGCATGTCGTACGACATGCACGCCGTGCTGCGGGCCGTCGTGGACGGCGGCGAGATCGACGAGTTCCAGCAGAACCTCGCTCGCGAGATGATCTGCGGCGATGCCGCTATCGGCGGTATGCCGGTCGGGATCATCGCCAACCAGCGAGGGCTCATCAAGGGGCGCGATGGCGAGAAGCCGCGCTTCGGCGGGATCATCTACGCCGAGAGCGCGGAGAAGGTGGCGTACTTCATAGACCGCTGCGACCGCGAGCGGCTCCCGCTCCTCTTCGTGCAGGATGTGTCCGGCTTCATGGTGGGTCCCGAAGCGGAGCACGCCGGGATCATCCGAGCGGGTGCGCGCTTCGTGGAAGCGATGGCCACCGCCACCGTGCCGAAGCTGGTGCTGACAGTGAATCACGCATCCGGGGCCGGCTACTACGCGATGGCGGGCCAGGGCTTCGACCCCGATTTCATCTTCTCCTGGCCCACCGGCCGGATGGGAGTGATGGAAGGGGAAGCTGCAGTGCAGGCCGTGCACGGACCCGCGATCGAGCGCTCGCGCCAGAGCGGCACCCGTCCACCGCCGGAGGTGCGTGACTCGATAGAGGAGATGCGTGCCGACTACGAGCAGCAGCTCGACGCCCGCTACGCGGGCGCGCGCGGCTACATAGATGCCATCGTCTATCCCGAGGAGACGCGCGAGGTTCTCGCGATGGCGCTCGCGGCATCGCTCAACAACCCCGGGCCGCACCTGGGCCCGTTCGTACTTCCCCCGTATCTGGATGGAGCTGGATGAGCCGCGTCGTACGTGTGGCGAGTGGGCAGGGCTTCTGGGGCGACTGGCTCGAGGCACCCCGTAGACAGGTCGAGGGTGGACCGATCGACTACCTCATGCTGGACTACCTGGCGGAGGTGACCATGTCCATCCTGCAGAAGCAGAAGGAGCGCGATCCCCGCATGGGCTACGCGCGCGACTTCATCGGTGCTATGGAGAGCGTATTCCCCGCCGTGGCCGAGCGCGGCGTACGAGTCATCGCCAACGCGGGAGGCGTGAATCCTGAAGCGTGCGCCGAGGCGCTGCGCGAGACCGCGCGCCGAACCGGCGTGGGCGATGCCCTGCGCATCGGCGTCATCACCGGTGACGATCTTCTCCCACGACTCGATGAGCTGATCGAGAGCGGTCACTCGCTCGCGAACATGGACACCGGTGAGCCGCTCTCGACCGTGCGCGACAGGGTGCTCTCCGCCAACGCCTACATCGGTGCCTCTCCGATCGTCGAGGCGCTAGGCAAGGGTGCGAACGTAGTGATCACCGGCCGCTCCACCGACACGGCGCTCACCATGGCGCCACTCTTCTACGAGTTCGGCTGGGCGAAGGACGACTGGGACCGCCTCGCCTCGGGGATCGTGGCCGGTCACATCATCGAGTGCGGCGCGCAATGCTCCGGCGGCAACTGCCTGTACGACTGGCGCAGCATCCCCGACCTCGCCAACATCGGATACCCCATCATCGAGGCGCACGAGGACGGGAGCTTCGTAGTCTACAAGCACCCTGATACCGGGGGCCGGATAGACGTGCACAGCGTGACCGAGCAGCTGGTGTACGAGATGGGCGACCCGCGCGAGTACATCACCCCGGACGTCATCGCCGACTTCACGAGCATATGCGTGACCGATGCCGGAGAGAATCGTGTACGAGTCTTCGGCGTGCGGGGGCGCCCCCCCACCGACAAGCTCAAGGTATCGATCGCGTACCGCGCCGGCTTCAAGGCGACCGGCACGCTGGTCTACGCCTGGCCCGACGCTCTCGAGAAGGCGAGGCTCGCCGACTGCGTGCTGCGCGAGCGGCTCGACAAGCTGGAACTCGGCTTCGATGAGATCCATACCGAGTTCCTCGGCGTGTCCGCGACCCACGGAACGCTCGCTGGTGAAGCGAAGGAGGTGCCCGAGGTCCAGCTGCGGATCGGAGTGCGCGGGAGCGACCGCCCCTCGGTGGAGCGCTTCACGCGGGAGATCGCACCGCTCGTGCTCAACGGGCCGCCCAGCGTCACCGGATTTGCCGGCGGCCGACCAAAGGTGGAGGAGGTGGTGGCGTACTGGCCAGCGCTGGTGGACAAGAGCGTGGTCACGACCCGAGTGAGCGTGGAGTGACGATGAAAGTCCGTCTCGTAGACATCGCGCACGCACGCTCCGGCGACAAGGGCGACACCGCCAACGTGGGGGTGATCGCTCTGCGCCCGGAGTGGTTTCCGGTGTTGCAGCTCTTTCTCACGAAGGAGCGGGTGGTGAAACACTTCGAGGGCGCGATCACCGGCGACGTGGAGCGATTCGAGCTTCCGAATCTCGGCGCGGTGAACTTCCTCCTGCACGGGGCGCTCGGCGGCGGTGGCACGCTCTCGCTCAAGACCGACGCGCAGGGGAAGGTCTTCTCCACCGCGATGCTCCGCATGGTACTCGAGGTGCCGGACGCCATCGCCGAGCGCTACCACCTTCCCCGGGCAGCCGCGTGAAACGCATCCGCGTGGAGGCGGCCGACGGAATCGGGCGCATCACGCTCTCACGCCCCGAGAAGAAGAACGCGCTCGATGAGCAGGCCGCCGCGGAGCTGAGCGAGGCGCTCGCGCGCTTCGCCGCGGACGGCGCCGTCCGCGCCGTGCTGCTGGCCGCCGACGGGAAGGATTTTTGCGCCGGCGCCGATCTCGAGGCGCTCGAGCGCGCTCTGGGGGCGGAGCCCGACGCGCAATTGCGCGACGCGAAGGCGCTGGGTAGCGTCTTCGAAGCCATGCGGCGGCTCCCGCAACCGGTGGTGGCCGCGGTGCGGGGGAGGGCACTGGCCGGCGGAGCGGGCCTCGCAACCGCTTGCGACATCATCGTCGCGAGCGACGACGCGCGCTTCGGCTACCCCGAGGTCGGCGTGGGCTTCGTCCCCGCGATGGTCATGACGATGCTCCGGCGCGCCATGGGCGAGAAGCGCGCCTTCGATCTCGTAGCCACCGGCCGCGTGATCGACGCCCAGGAGGCACTCGCGCTGGGGCTCGTGAGTCGGGTGGTGCCGGCTGCCACCTTCGACGACGAGGTCGAGAATCTCGTCAATCGGCTGGCGGCGGCTCCCCCGTCAGCGATCCGCATCACCAAGCGTCTGTTCTACGACCTCGACTCACTCGACTTCGCGGCCGGGCTCGACCTGGGTGCCCGCGTGAACGTCGAAGCCCGCGCCACCGACGAGTTCCGCGAGGGAGTCCGCGGATTCGTGGCGCGAAGGAAGAGCGCCCGATGAAGCCGATCGATGCCCTCAAGGTGGTCCTCGTCCTCGTGGCTCTCGTGATCTGGGCGTACGGAATCCGTACGAACCAGAACGGCGCCATGCTCGTGGGCGTGATATTCGTGCTGGCCGCGTTTCTGCTACGCTTCGTGCCGAAGGGGAAGGAGCGATAGAGGCTGGCGACCAGGCGCACCGGCGGCTACTCGAGCCAACGACCGATCCGCGCCCGAGCGGCGTCACGGTTCGCTTGTTGCTCCTGAATCGAGTACGTTATCGCCCGGAGGTGACCCCCCATGGCAGAAACCAAGCGACGCCGCAGGCGGCCAGCGCCGGCGGAGATCAGCCCGTCCGAGGCCGACCGCGACATCCTCGACCAGTACTTCGCCGAGGTGAGCCGCTATCCGCTGCTCAACGCCGAGGAGGAGAAGGCACTGGCGAGGCGTGTGCAGAGTGGGGATCACGACGCGATGGAGGAGCTCGTGCGGCGCAATCTGCGCTTCGTCGTTTCCGTGGCGAAGAAATACCAGAACCGCGGTCTCCCCCTCATCGATCTCATCGGCGAGGGTAACGTCGGGCTCATGACCGCCGCGCGGAAGTTCGACCCGGATCAGGGAGTGAAGTTCATCTCCTACGCGGTGTGGTGGATCCGCCAGGCCATCCTCGCCTCGCTCGCGCGCCAGGGACGCACGGTGCGGGTGCCGCTCAACCGCACGGCCGACCTCTCTCGAGTGATCCGCGCCACTACGCTGCTGCGCGACAAGTTCGGACGGGAACCGACGCCGGACGAGCTCTCGCAGCTCACGGGGATCTCGCCGGAGATCGTCGCCGCACTGGCAACGCTGAATACCGCCGAGGTGCGGCTCGATGCCGCGGCAGGGAAGGACAGCGATCGCGCGCTCATGGAGCGCTTCGCGATTGAGGAATTGCCGAGCACCGAGGACCAGGTGCTCGACCGCTTCCGCAACGCGGAGCTGGAGCGCGCGCTATCCACGCTTCCGCCCCGCGATGCGCGGATTCTGCGTCTCTACTTCGGCCTCGAGGGTGACCGCGAGCACACGCTCGACGAGATCGGCAAGCTGCTCGGCGTCACCCGTGAGCGCGTGCGCCAGCTGCGCGACCGCGCCCTCCGGCGGCTGCGCGAAGGCTCCGTGGGTGATGCGCTGAGAGATCTCTCCGCGGCCTGAACCCTCAGCTCACGCTCACGTCCTTCGTGAAGACGTAGTAGTTCTCGTCCACTCGCAGCTCCGGCCGGGCGCCGCTCGGGAGCGCCATGGACTTCCACGTCTGCGTGGGCCGCAGGATCGTGGAGTCGCGCACCGAGAGCCACACCTTCACCGGCATGGCGAAGCCGGGCACCACGTCCGTCCAGCGATAGAACAGCGAGTCTCCCGCCATCCTGTACTCGAGCACGGGGACCCGGGTGGTCGTGAGATATTGCTGGAACACCTTGCTCAGATCGATCCCTGCGTGCTCGCTGATGTAGTCGCGAACCTGCTCGCCGGTCACGGTCTGGTGGTAGAAGGTCCGGTTGAGCCCGCGCAGTATGCCGCGCCACTTCTCGTCGTTGTCGACCAGCTGACGGATCGTGTGCAGCATGCTGCCGCCCTTGTAGTACATGTCGCCGGAGCCTTCGTTGTTGACACCGAAGTGTCCCACGATCGGCGCATCGTTCTGGATGTTGCGGCGGCTCCCGATGATGTACCGCGCGCCAGCCTCCTTGCCCGAGCGACACTCCTCGTAGATCCCCTCCGCGTAGTTCGCGAAGCTTTCATGGATCCACATGTCGGCCGCGTCCTTGTCGGTGATGTTGTTCCCCCACCACTCGTGAGCGCTCTCGTGCACTATGATGAAATCCCACTTCAGTCCGAGCCCGGTGCCCGACAGGTCGCGCCCCAGGTAGCCGTTGAGGTAGTGGTTGCCGTACGCTACCGCGCTCTGGTGCTCCATCCCAAGGTGCGGCGCCTCTACCAGCTTGTAACCGTCCTCGTACCAGGGGTACGGTCCGAACCAGTGCTCGAAGCAGGCGAGCATCGACTTCGCCTGGCGGAATTGGGCGCGCGCGGTGTCGAGGTGGTATCCGAGTGGCCAGAAGTCGAGCGTCAACTTCCCCTTCTCGCCGTTGTAAGTGTCGCTGAAGTGGGCATACGTGCCCGCGTTCACCGCCACGTTGTATCCGTTGATCGGGTTGGACACGAACCACTCGTAAGTGGTGCTGCCGTCGCTGTTGTGCGTTGTGTGGCGCAGCCGACCGTTCGAGACGTCGATCATCGGATCCGGCACCGTGATCGCCACCCGCTGGCTGTCCGGTTCGTCGGCGTTGAGGTCCTTCATCGGCCACCAGACGCTCGCGCCAAGACCTTCGTTGGCCGTGGCCACCCACGGGTTCCCGACACTGTCCCTCGCCCAGATGAAGCCACCGTCCCACGGCGCGTGCGTCGCCACGCGCGGCTTCCCGTGGTAATAGACCGTGATGGTATTGGTGTCCCCTTCCTTCTGCGGGGCGACGAGCCGCGCGAAGAATGCGTTTCCGTCTCGTCTGTACTGTACGCGGCGGCCATCCTGCACCATGCTGTCCACCTCGAGCGGAACCTGGAGATCTATCTGCATCTCCCTCGCCGGCCCGAGCACCCGGTAGGTGATCCCGTTGTGGCCACGAATGCTGCTATCCGCCGGGCTGACCTTTACGTGCAGGTCGTAGAAGGTCGCGTCCCACCATGCGCGCTCCGGCGTGTTCGAGCCGCGGAGCGTGTCGGCATGCGTGAACTGTTCCTCTTCCTGGGCGCTGGCGGTGCCGGCCGCAACGAGGTGAACGAGCGCTGCCAGAGCTGCGATCGATGCGATTCTGCGCATTCGTATATTCGTGGGAGAGATGTGGTTGCCGGCCGCGTGCCGGTGGTCGAAGTTACCTCGCTGCCGCCTCCGTAGCCAACGCTCGGTCGGATCCCCTGCGTACTTCCGGATGCGGTGCACCGCGCATAACATCGGCGGCGGCCGCTCTCCTTCGGCCGTCCCGCACTCCTCACCCGTCACGAGGTCCGTCATGCGGCGTTACCCCGTCGTCCTTTCGCTGTTCCTCACGCTCGTAGCGCTGACACCTTTCAGCCCGGTGATGGCGCAGGGCCCTGCTCCGGATCGGGTCTCCTCCGACTCGGGCTTCCTGAAGCCGGGGCGCGACCCTGGTCAGCCGATCGACGAGGCGTACACGAAGAAGATTCACGAGTACACCACGGAGCCATTCTTCCTCTCGCCGCTGGTGGACTATCTGCCGGCCTCGAAGACCGTTCCCACGCCCGCGGCCGTTCTGGGCGACATTGCCGGTGCGCCGACCAAGCTCCCGTACGCGAGCGAGGTGTACGAGTACATGCGGATGCTCGAGAAGGCATCGCCGCGAGTGAAGGTGTACTCCATTGGGCGCACGGAAGAGGGGCGCGAGATGATCGCCGTGGCCGTGGCCTCCGAGTCGCTCCTCGCCAATCTGGATGCCAACCGCGTCAAGCTCTCGAAGCTGGCAGACCCGCGCTCGATCGGAATGAACGACTCGGAGGCGAGCAAGCTGGCGGCCGATGCCACGCCGGTCTACTACATCACCGGCACGATTCACTCGCCGGAGACCGGCGCGCCCACGGCGCTCATGGAGCTAGCGTATCGCCTGGCGGTGGATGAGAGCCCGTACATCCGCAACATCCGCGACCACCTCATCACGCTCATCACGCCGGTCGTGGAAGTGGACGGGCGCGACCGGCAGGTGGACATTTTCCGCTGGCACATGGCTCACCCGGACTCCACGTACCCGCGGCTGGTGTACTGGGGACATTACGTGGCGCACGACAACAACCGCGACGCCATGGGTCTCACGCTGAACCTCTCGCAGAACGTTCTCGACACCTACCTCGGTTGGAAGGCGCAGCTCCTCCACGACCTGCACGAGTCGGTGCCGTACCTCTACGACAACACCATCGGCGACGGTCCGTACAACGCCTGGCTCGATCCGCTCCTCACCAACGAGTGGCAGATGATCGGCTGGCACAACGTTCAGGAGATGACCCGCATGGGGATGCCGGGCGTATTCGCCCACGGTGACTTCGACACATGGTCGCCCGGCTACCTCATGTTCATGGCGGCGACGCACAACGGCATCAGCCGGCTGTACGAGACCTTCGGTAACGGTGGCACGGCCGAGACGCAGGAGCGCACCCTCGACCCCGAGGAAACCTCGCGCACCTGGTACCGCCAGAATCCGCCGCTCCCGCGCGTGATGTGGTCGCTCAGGAACAACAACAACTACGAGCAGACTGGAATCCTTGTCTCGCTCGCTTACTTCGCCAACAACCGGCGGCAGTTCCTCGAGAACTTCTACGAGAAGAGCAAGCGCTCGATCCTCAAGGCGCGCACCGAAGGACCGGCGGCATACGTCTTCCCCGCCGACGATCCTCGTCCCGGGGCGCAGGCGCACCTGCTTCGAATCCTGCAGAAGCAGCACGTCGAGATATCGCGCGCCACCTCTCCGTTCACGGTGGCGCTCCCGGCCGCCGGCGGTCGCGCGGCGAAGGCGGACAGCTCGAGGAAGGGCGGCTCGGATACCGCGTCCGCGCCGAAGACGCGTACCTTCGCGGCCGGCAGCTACATCGTCAGGATGGACCAGCCATACTCGCGCATCGCGGATGCGCTCCTCGACTACCAGTACTGGAGCCCCGACGATCCGCAGAAGCACCCGTACGACGATACAGGGTGGACTTTCCCGGAGGCCTTCGATGTCCGGGCGCTCAGGATCACGGATACCACGGTGCTTCACGCGTCCATGCAGCAGGTGAAGGACTCGATCCGTGCCCCCGGCGGCGCGTCGGGGAGCGGCTCCATCTTCGCCATCAACCACAACGGCGACAACGCGCTGATCACTCTCCGCTACCGTCTTCCGAAAGCGGACATCCAGATGGCGGAGGAACCCTTCGATGCGGGCGGCCAGAAGTTCGCGCGCGGCTCGTTCATCATCCGTGGAGTCTCAGCATCGGATCTGGACGCGGTGACGAAGGAGGTCGGTCTGCGCGCCCGCGCCATCGGCGCCGCGCCGAAGGTGAAGATGCACCCGGCGCGCGCACCGCGCGTCGCCATCCTGCACACCTGGCTCGGCACCCAGACGGAAGGGTGGTGGCGGCAGGCGTTCGACAAGCTGAAGATCCCGTACGACTACATCAACGTGCAGGAAGTCTCACGCACGACACAGCTGAAGACCAGGTACGACGTTATCATCTTCCCGCCGGCTGGCGGCAGCGGGATGTCGATCATCGACGGGATGCCGATGTGGCGCAACGCCATGCCGTGGAAGAAGACCGAGCTCACGCCCAATATCGGGCTGCTCGACGCGACCGATGACATGCGTCCCGGGCTCGGTCTCGATGGGCTAGACAATCTCCGGACGTTCGTCGCGGCGGGGGGCGTCCTGGTGGGAGTGGAGAATACCGCGGAGTTCGCGATCGACTTCGGCTTCACCAGCGGCGTGAGCACCCACAGCGCGCGCAACGGCCAGGTGGTGGGGAGCTTCCTTCGCACCAACACCGTGGACGACGCCAGCCCCATCGCATACGGGATCGGCGACAGTCTCGCGGTCTACAGCAGTGAGGGCTCCAGCTTCGGTGTAAGCAACATGTCATCGGGACGCAGCTTTGGCGGCGGCGACGACGCCGAGCGCGCCACCGGGCGCGGCAGGGTGAATGATCCCGACGTGGTGCAAGGGAGGCCCGCGCTCAAGCCCGAGTTCGAGGCGCCCGATCGCGAGCAGGTGAAGCCATGGCAGGCGGCGCCGGTCACCGACGAGCAGCTCCGCTACCCGATCAACATCATCCCACCGGCGCAGCGCCCGCGTGTAGTTCTCCGCTTCGCGGATGCCAGCGGGCTCCTGGTGTCGGGGCTCCTGGACGGCGGCACCGGCATCGCGCAACGCCCCGTTGTCGTGGACGTTCCGGTGCAGCAGGGCCACGTGGTGCTCTTCGCCAACAATCCGATCTGGCGTGGCGAGACTATCGGCAGCTACCCGCTCGTGTTCAACACACTTCTGAGCTTCGACAACCTCGACGCCGGACGACAGCTCGACAAACGCTAGACGGCCACACACACTAAAAGCACGGGGCGCGGTGCCGAGTCGGCCCCGCGCCCCGTGTTTTTAGTGTGGATCGCGCTCCTGAAGCTACCGGTCCAACTCCGCGCGGTAGCCCACAACGAGCGGACCGCCGCGGGCGTCGCGCAGCTCCGGCCAGAGCTCTATCGAGGCGCTGTCGCCGAGAGGGATGCGGAGACCGGATTTCTCGAGGTCAGCGGGCAGCGTCCCCACCGACACGATCTGACCCTGCGGTATCTCATCGAGCACCGCCTGCGCAGTGGGACCGTACACTATCGGGAGCGTGGCGCGCACGATCCGGTCGAACTTGTCACGCCGCCGCGTGCGTGCCTGCGGGACATCGAAGTGCACCGTGACGCTCCTCCCGTCGCGAACCGCGAAGAGCCCGTCGCCGAGCTCCGTGCGCCCCTCGGCGACTATCGGCGCGCCCACTACCGGCTCGTTCGGGGAGGGCGCGGTGGCCAGCGGGGCGGCGATGTCCGGCACCGAATCGGCAGCGGGGGCACGCGTCGACTGCCCGGGTGCCTTGGCAGCGCTGCTGTCCGTCCCCTCGGCGGACGACACGGGCTCCGACTGCGTGCCACGCACGGCCACGACCTGGCGCCCTTGCAGCGCTTCCGCGCCGCCGCTCGCGATCGCTCCCACGGTTGCGAGGGCCAGGACCACCGCGCTCACCCTGAGCGACATGCTCACCGCGCGTCTGCGTCGTGCGACGCGCGCCTCGTGGCGACAGCGGAGGCATACCGTGGTTCCGGGACGGCGCTCGTGATTGCAGGGAGCTGTGGATGTTGGTGACATCGGCGGATCGGTGGCGGCGGGACGTGCCGGGGAGGGACATGGCTCCGGCTACCATGCGCGTGCCGGCCGCGCGAGCGAGGGCCGGCGTCGCGATCACTCTCTATAGCCCGTGACGACTCACGCCCGCCCCGGCAACAGCACCCGCGGCCCTTTCCGGCCTGCACCGTGGCGCTCCACAGACGTTCCACCCGAGGTTTTCGCACCGTCCCGGCGCCGTTAGCTTTGAGTGCACCATGCCTTCCGTTGCCGTTCCAGAGCTTCTCGCCCCAGCGGGCTCCCTCGACGCCGCCCGCGCGGCGCTGGCCAACGGCGCGGACGCCATCTACCTGGGCGCCGAGCGCTTCAACGCCCGCGACGAGGGCGCCCACCTCTCGCTCGACGACCTGGCCGAGGCGTGCCGCCTCGCCCGCGAGCGCGGCAAGCGCGTCTACCTCACGCTCAACACGCTCGTGAAGCCCGGCGAGCTGGCCGATGCGCTTCTCCTTCTGGGCGAGTGTATAGATCGCGGCGTGGACGCGGCGATAGTGCAGGACGTGGGGCTCGTGCGACTCATCCAGCGCGTGTTTCCCGGCTTCGAGCTGCACGGATCCACCCAGATGACCGTGCACGATGCGAGCGGCGGCGTCGTCATGCAGCGCCTCGGGCTGGACCGTGTCGTGCTCGCGCGCGAGAACACGCTGGAAGACATCCGCGCCATCCGTGACGCCGTCCCCGAGCTGCGACTCGAGAGCTTCATCCACGGTGCGCTCTGCATCTCGTATTCCGGCCAGTGCTACATGTCGGGGATGATCTCGGAGCGCAGCGCCAATCGCGGGTCGTGCGCGCAGTCGTGCCGCAAGGACTACACGCTCACTGACAGCGCGAGCGGCGAGACGCTGGATCGCGGCTACCTGATCTCCGCTCGCGACCTGGCGGCTTACGACCATCTCGCCGAGCTCTCCGCGCTCGGGATCCACACCCTCAAGATAGAGGGGCGGAAGAAGAAGCCGGAGTACGTGGCCACGGTCACGCGCAGCTACCGCGCATTCCTCGAGCGCGTGCGCGCTGGCGAGCCCGCCGTGCCGGCGCCCGAGCCGCCGACCGAGTTGGTGCAGATCTTCAGTCGCGGCTTCACGGGCGGGATGTACGGGGGAAGGGCGGGACGCGACTACGTGACGCGCGACCAGCCCGACAACCGCGGTATTCCGCTCGGCGTGGTAGTCGGACGTGAGCGTGCCGCGCTCGTCGTGCAGCTCTCCGAAGCACTGGCGACAGGCGACGGAATCGCCCTCGAGCCACCGGCTGGAGTGGTGGGCCGCACGACCGGCTTCACGGTGAACTCCGTGCGATCGCTCCCGTCGCGCGAAGCGGGCGTGCGGCAGGCGGTCACGCCGGCTACGGGCGCGCTCCCCGCGGGAGTCGACGGATGGACCGTGGTGCGGACCGCGCAGGCCGCGCTCACGCAACGCGCACGCGAGAGCTTCGCGGCACTCGCCGCGACGCCCGCTCGACATCGCACTCGCATCGACGTGCGCGCGTTCGGCTCCGCCGGTAGTCCGCTGAAGCTCCTCTTCACCGCCGGCGACGAGACCGTAGACGTGCGCAGCGAGATCGAGCTCGCACCGGCTGCGAAGCGCTCCACCGACCAGGCACGGTTGCGAGAACAGCTCGGGCGCCTGGGCGAGACTCCCTTTGCGCTTGGCGCGGTGGACGATGCCGGCCTCGCGCCCGGTCTCTTCATCCCGGTGAGCGAGTTGAACTCGATGCGTCAACGCGCAGTGGCCGAGCTGGTGAATCGGCGCGACTGGGCGCGGGTCGCGTCGCTCGCAGAGCGCGAAACTCGCGTGCGTGCTGCGGTGGCTGAGCTGGACGCCATGCCTCGTGCGAACGGCGCGCCCTTCCACCTCGCCGCCGATGTTCATCGCGTGGACCACGCGATGGCTGCGGCAGACGCCGGCGCCACCGAGATCAGCTTCGACCCGTTCCTCCGTCACCCCGTCCCGCCACTTGCCCGGGTGCGCGCTCTCCATGAGGAGCTGAGCGCGCGCGGAATCGCGCTGCGCATCCGCACGCCTTCGATCGTTCGCCCCGAGGAGCGACGCACCGTGGACCGCTGGCTCGACTTGGGGCTCCCGATCCTCACCGGTCACCTCGGCCTGGTGGCGGAGCTGGGTGGCGCGGGTCGTGACGTGGTCGCCGACTACGCGGTGAACTGCTTCAATCAGCACACGGCGGCCGAGTACTTCCGGCTCGGTGCCGCGCGCATCGTTCTCTCGGTGGAGCTCACGGTGGATGAGGCGAGCGCCGTCGCCGCACCGTGGGGCGGCGCCGGATTCGATGTCGTGCTGCACGGGCGTCCGGAGGGGATGACCATCGAGCACTGCGTTCTCTCCGCGGCTTTCGACAGGGTACCCACCACCTGTCGCGACCTCTGTGTGAAGAAACATCCCAACGTGGAGCTCACCGATCCCGCCGGCTACACGTTCCCCGTTGCCACCGACTCGGCGTGCCGCAACCGGCTGCTGCACTCACGGCCGATAGACGGCTCGGAGTTTCTCCCTCAGCTCTGGGGCGCCGGCTTCAGGGGTGTGCGCCTCATCTTCAACATGCCGGATGATCCGGTAGCGGAGATCGTCGCCGGCTACCGCAACGCGCTCGAGTCTCTCGTCCGGGGCGGCGACCCAGCGGTCGGCGACATGCGTGCGATACTCGGCTCGCGCTTCACCCGCGGTCATTTCGCGCGTGCGGTGTAGCGCACCGGGGCGTCGCGGGATGATGCAGCGCAGAGCCCGCGTGCGCGCTACTTTCAGAGGATGAGCACGCAGCCGTCTCTCGATAACGCGCGGCACGTGCTTCGCCAGAGCTTCGGCTACGACGCGTTCAGACCAGGTCAGGAGCGCGCCGTGGGCGCGGTGCTGGCGGGGCGCGACACGCTGGTGATCCTCCCCACCGGGGGAGGGAAGTCAATCTGCTACCAGGTTCCAGCGCTCATGCTTCCGGGGATCACGGTGGTCATCTCGCCGCTGATCTCCCTCATGAAGGACCAGGTGGATTCGCTCGCGGCGCGCGGGCTCCCGGCGACCTTCATCAACTCGACCCTCACCGCCAACGAAGTCGGGGACCGCTTCGCGCGCGCGGCGCGCGGCGAGTACAAGCTCGTGTATCTCGCGCCCGAACGCTTCGACGTGGGGAGCGCCGCCGAGCGCCTCAGAGCGATGGGCGTATCGCTCCTGGCCGTGGACGAGGCGCACTGCATAAGCGAGTGGGGGCACGACTTCCGCCCGGCGTACCTGCGCATTCGCCAGGTGCGCGAGCGGCTTGGCGCGCCACCCACGGTGGCGCTCACCGCGACCGCCACGTCGGAGGTGCGAAGCGACATAGTACGGCAGCTCGCGCTCTCGGAGCCCGAAACCGTCATCACCGGCTTCGACCGGCGCAATCTGAATTACTCGGTGGTGCGCACGCGCACGGAGAGCGACAAGGACCTGGCGCTCACGCAGGCGCTGCGCGACTCCGAGGGACTCGCAGTGGTGTACGCCTCCACGCGCCGCGCGGTGGAGCGGATCACGCAGATGCTCGGTCGCAGAAAGATCCGCGCCGTGGGCTATCACGCGGGACTCGACGATGCGCACCGCCGCGAGGTTCAGGAGGCCTTCATGCGCGAGGAGGCGCGCGTGATCGTGGCCACCAACGCGTTCGGTATGGGGATAGACAAACCGAACGTACGGCTCGTAGTGCACCACGCCATGCCCGGCACTCTCGAGGCGTACTACCAGGAGGCGGGGCGCGCCGGCCGCGACGGACTCCACTCCGAGTGCGTACTCCTGCACGCCTTCCGCGACCGCTTCACCCACGAGTTCTTCATCAAGAGCTCGTATCCCGAGCGCGACACGGTCGAGCACGTTTACGCGGAGCTGCGTCGCTTCGCCGACAACACCGGCCTGGCGCGGATGTCATCTGCCGACATCGCGTCAGCCACGCGCGGCCAGGTGAAGGAGCGCGAAGCCGAGTCGGCGCTGAGAGTGCTGGTCCAGGGGCATGCCATCCTGAACGAGCCGGCCGCGGCGAATCGACTCTGGGTGCGGCTCCTCGCCTCGCCCGACCGGATCAAGCGCGAGCTGGGCTCGGGGAATGAGGCGGAGCGCGATCTTCTCCGCGCGCTCTGGCGCGCGGTGGGCTCGAGAATCCAGGAGGGCGCCACGATAGATCCTGCGGGCCTCCCGCCGGGTTTCGGAGGTGCGCTCGGCGTGAGCACCCTGCTGGAGGCGCTTCAGTCGCGCCAGTTCGTGGTGTTCGAACGTACGGGCGGCGGCCTCCGCCTGCGCGATCCGCGCGCGCCGCTCTCCAAGTTCGCCATCGATTGGGACGCGCTCGACCGTCATCGCCGCGCCGACATGAACAAGCTCGACGCGATGCAGCGCTATGCTTATACCAATGGCTGCCGTAGGGGCTTCCTGCTAAGGTACTTTGGAGACCCGGCGGCGATGCGCTCGTGCGATGGCTGTGACATCTGCCTGGGCACCCACATCACGGTGGAAGGGACGCCCCGGGAGAAGTCGGAGCAGCCCTCCTCGCGTCCGCGCTCGGAGGTAAAGCGCTCCGGCCGCCCCGCGCGCAAGCCGAGCGCTGCTTCGAACGGGAACGGCAAGCGCAGCGCTCCCGCAGCCGCCGACGCATCGCTGTCAGACGAGATCGATCCGTCGTCGGTGGATCTCGTGCTGATCGGCGCGCTGCGAACGCTGCGCACCACCCTCGCGCGGGAGGAGAAGCTCCCCGCCTACTGCATCTTCCCCGATCGCACCCTCGTGGAGATGGCCGCCCGGAAGCCCAACTCCATGGCCGCCCTTGCCACAGTGCGAGGCGTGGGGCCGGCAAAGCTGGAGAAGTACGGCGAGCTATTTCTGGGCGCCATCCGCGGCGCAGACGGCGCGAGCGGCGCTTGATGCCCGCTCTCTCGCGCACCTGACCCCCGACCCCGCCCGTCGGGTATCTTAATTCTCAACCACTCCTTCATATCCCGCGCGCGACGCCGACCATGAGTGATCTTCCGTACTTCACCGAGCAGCACCACGCGGTTCGTGAGATGGTCAGCGACTTCGCGCGGACGGAGGTGGCGCCAGTCGCCGCCAGACTGGACGCCGAGGCGAAGTTCCCCTGGAAGAACGTCAAGAAGATGGGTGAGCTCGGGCTCCTCGGCGTCCCCTGGTCCGAGGAGCTGGGCGGCGCGGGAATGGACCTGCTGAGCTACATCATCACCATCCACGAGATGGCGAAGGTGGATGCCTCACACGCCATCACGATCTCCGCACACACCACCCTCGGCACATCTCCCATCGTCAACTTCGGCTCGCGGGAGCAGCGCGATCGCTACGTTCCGCTCCTCGCGAGCGGGAAGGTGCTCGGCGGCTTCGGTCTCACCGAGGAAGCGGCCGGGAGCGATGCCGGCGGCACTCGCAGCCGCGCCGAGCGGCGCGGCTCGCACTACGTGCTCAACGGAAGCAAGCGCTTCATCACCCATGGCGGAGTGGGCGAGATCTTCGTAGTCACCGCCGTCACCGATCCGGCGGCGGGGAGCAGGGGGATCAGCTCCTTCATCCTCACCAAGGAGACCACGGATCTCGAAGCTGCGCGCGAGCTCGACGTGGGACACGAGCCATCGCTCCCGGTGATGCCTGGCTTCGCCTCTGGGAAGAAGGAGGACAAGCTCGGCTGGCGCGCCTCGGACACGCGCGAGCTTATCTTCGAGAACGTGGAGGTGCCCGAAGAGAATCTGCTCGGGAACGAGGGCGAAGGGTTCATCAACTTCATGCGTACGCTCGACTCCGGCCGGATCGGCATCGGTGCGCTGTCTCTCGGGATCGCCGAAGGCGCCTTCGAGGAGGCGCTGCGCTACTCGACCCAGCGGAGGCAGTTCGGCAGACCGATCGCGGAATTCCAGGGGGTGCAGTTCCAGCTCAGCGACATGGCCACAGAGATCGAAGCGGGGAGGCACCTCGTCTACCACGCCGCGTGGCTCGCTCAGAACGGCAGGCCGTTCGGCCGTGAGGCAGCCATGGCGAAGCTCTTCTGCTCGGAGCTGGCGATGCGCGCTACCACCCAGGCGGTACAGATCCACGGCGGCTACGGGTATACCAAGGAGTACCCCGTGGAGCGGATGATGCGCGACGCCAAGATCTGCGAGATCGGCGAGGGGACCTCGGAGATCCAGCGGATCGTCATCGCCCGGCACCTCCTGGGGACGCTGGAGAGCTGACTTCACGCGTCGTTGCGGAAAGTCTCGGAGCGTACCTATCTTTAATGCAACGGCCTCGGAACACGGCCGCCAGCGTTGTGTCATTCGCGCGGCGGCCGCTGTTGGTGGCGGGGCCTCGAGTTCAGAAACACGTAAGCGTGTCCGGTGCGCGGCGACTCGCGACCGCAGGCACGCGTTCCATACCCGGAGGTCCACGCACCGGCCGCAAATGGACGGGCGTGCACCCCACGCGCGCAGCAGCTCACGCCAGCGTACAATCGCATGTTGACCCTTTCGACTCTCGACCATGACTTCCGCGCGCTGGCAGCAATGCTTGCCGGCGCGCTGTGGCCCGTGGCGCTCGAGGGGGGGCCAGCGTGGACGATGAAACGCGGCCTGACGAAGAGATGTCCAGCGCCGGCCGGAAGGGAGCTCATGGCCCTGCCGACGCGATCAGCGCGCGCCCACACCCCTGAGCCAGATTGCCCGCGCCGCGCCTCCGAGTCGCCGGAACGCATTCGGGGCAACAGCATGCATGAAAAGAGAAATCCTCATAAACGCGAGTCAGCGGGAGACTCGCGTGGCCATCCTGGAAGATGACCAACTGGTCGAGCTGATGCTGGACCGCCCCGACAACCGCCGCATGGTCGGGGATGTGTACCTGGGGAAGGTGGAGGCGGTTCTCCCCGGGATTCAGGCGGCGTTCGTGGACATCGGTACGGAGAAGAGCGCCTTCCTTCACGCCAGCGATCTCGTCTTCTCCGAAGACGAATCGGACGAGGACGAGGAGGAGGAAGAGAGCGACGAGGAGGAGCCCGAGAACGGCGCCCGTCGCGGAAGGCGCGCGAAGGCTCCGCCCATTCAGGAGCTGGTGAAGCGGGGACAGGACATCATCGTCCAGGTCTCCAAGGAGCCCATCTCCACCAAGGGCCCGCGCGTGACGGCGCAGGTGTCGCTCGCCGGCCGGTTCCTCGTCTACATGCCCTTCGCTTCGCGCGTCGGAGTGAGCCGCAAGATCGGCGACCGCTCGGAGCGCGCCCGCCTCCGCGAGCAGGTGAAGGCGGTGCTCCCGGAGAACTCCGGCGGCGTGATCGTCCGCACGGTGGGCGAGGACGTGACGCAGGAGACCTTCAAGCGTGAGCTCACTACGCTCATCGCACAGTGGAAGAGGATGAAGCGCAAGACGCGCTTCCTCCGTGCTCCCGCGCTCGTGCACCGCGAGACGAGTCTCACGCGCGGCCTCACGCGCGACCTCTTCAGTACCAAGGTGGACTCGTTCGTCGTCGACTCGAAGCAGATCTACAACGAAATAGTCGAGTATCTGAAAGGGATCGCGCCGGAGCTCCTGGACCGCGTGAAGCTGTACGAGGAGCCAACGCCGCTCTTCGACAAGTTCGACATCGAATCGGAGATCCGCGACCTCTTCAAGCGACGCTGCGATCTGCCATCGGGCGGCTACCTGATCATCGAGCAGACCGAGGCGCTGGTCTCGATAGACGTGAACTCGGGGCGCTACACTGGGAAGAAGGACCCGGAGAAGACCGTCTTCAAGATCAACACGGAGGCCGCGCGCGAGATCGCGCGGCAGATGCGCCTCCGCGACATCGGCGGCATCATCGTCTGCGACTTCATCGACATGGAGAGCCGCTCCAACCGCGACAAGGTGGTGCAGGAGCTGCGCACCCACCTCGCGCGCGACCGCGCGCGCACCAAGGCCTTCGCGTTGAGCGAGCTCGGTCTCGTGGAGATGACGCGCCAGCGCGTCCGCCCGAGCCACTACCAGAACATGACCGAGCCGTGCCCGATGTGCAGCGGTACGGGCCGGATCTTCACGCCCGAGACCACGGTCCGCCGGATCGAGCGCGCCGTGAAGCGAATAGCGGTGGAGGGAAAGAAGGACAACCTGATCGTCAAGCTCCACCCCGACGTCGCCATGTACGTGCTGGAGCACGAGCGCGACCTCGTCCGCAAGCTCGAAAAATCCCTCGGCTTCAGCCTGGAGTTCCGCGACGACCCACGCCTGAAACCCGACGACTTCAAACTGGTCGTGAAGGGGGCGGAGCGGGATGTGACGAGGCAGTACGCGGTGGCGTAGTGGGGGAAAGCAGAAAGCAGACAGCAGAAAGCAGGAACGGCTCATAGGGGTAGGCCCTCAACCCCGAGGTAGTTCACTGCTTTCTGCTGTCTGCTTTCTGCTTTCCCCCCGTTGACTTTCCCCCAATTACGCCCTAAGTTACTCTGCTTGTACCAGTTACCTATCCGCACCTACCAATGACTTACGCTATCATTCGCACCGGCGGGATGCAGTTCCGCGCGGAGCCTGGGAAGACTCTTCGCGTTCCGACCATCGAGGGAGAGGTCGGCGCCAACATCACGTTCGACGAAGTGCTACTCGGCTCCGACGGCACCAACGTGCAGACCGGAACTCCGCTCGTCTCGGGCGCCAAGGTAAGCGGCGAGATCGTGCGGCACGGGAAGGGCGACAAGATCATCGTCTTCAAGTTCAAGCGCCGGAAGAACTACGCCCGCAAGCAGGGGCACCGGCAGCCCTTCACGGAAGTGAAGATCAACGACATCACCCTCGGCTGAGAGTAGAAGATGGCTCACAAGAAAGGCGTTGGCTCCAGCCGCAACGGGCGTGACAGCAATCCGCAGTACCGCGGCGTCAAGAAGTTCGGTGGTGAGCAGGTTCGTGCCGGCAACATCCTCGTTCGCCAGTGCGGCACCAAGTTCCACCCCGGCCGCAACGTCGGCCTCGGACGCGACTACACCATCTACTCGCTCATCGATGGCGTGGTGAAGTTCGAGCACAAGGACAGCCGCCGCTACCGCGTAAGCGTCTACCCGCTGGCGTTCGAGGAGCCCGTTTCGGCGGCCTGAACCCCGGAAACGGACCACGAGACACCAAGAAGCGCTCCCGCGACTGCGGGGGCGCTTCTTGCATCAGGCTGGCCCGTTCACGCACGATACCGGAGCCACCGAAACATGGTCGGGCCGGATGCGTAGTTATCAATGGACAGCAAGCGCGACATCCGGGCTGCCGGCCCGCGCGCTACGACTTCGAGATCACTGAACCGCCTACCCTCATGCCACTCTGGAACAAGCTCAAGCAGGAGCTGGATCGCGCCGGCCAGGCCGCGCAGGAAGCGATCGACGAGGGTCGCGACCGCCTCGATGCCTTCCGTGCCCGCCAGCTCGCCGACAAGGCGGCCCAGGCCCTGGGCTACGCCGTCTACCGCGCCCGTCAGAAGGGCACCGAGCTGGATGCCGACACCTACTCCCGCCTCTCCAGCACCATCGCCGCCCACGAGGCCGACGAGGCAAGGGCGAAAGGAGAGGAGAAAAAGCAGAAAGAAGAGAGAAAGCAGGAAGCAGAAAGCAGAGAGCAGCAGCCACCTCCGGGGCCGACGGGGTCAGGTCTTTGATTTCGAGGGGGCTGAGCAGTTGCTCA
>DASSNL010000136.1:0-13771 GCA_035688075.1 Gemmatimonadaceae bacterium | reverse complement strand
GGGCTGGGCATTCGCCCAGCCCGCTCGAAATTAAAGACCTGACCCCGTCGGCTCGTGAAACACGCTCACTCGCGGAGAGAAAGCACCTACGACATCGCCGCTGATGTGCCTCCCTGAGACCCGAAGCTCCCGTAGCCTGGGCAGGCGGGCCAGACTTGCCACGCCAGCGTTCGTCAGCCCGTGGCAGACGTCGAACGTTATTCGCTCGAGCGAGTCCATCGTCGACAACAGCTCCGGCGTCCGGTCCGTGATCGTCGTGTAGCTGTTGAAGTAGTACGAGAGATTCCGGAGCTGCGTGATGTGCTCGGTCGCCGCATCGGTCGTATCGCGGCAGTACATCAGGATCAGCGATTCGAGCGACTCGCATCGCGCGATGTGCCGATAACCCGCGTCGGGAATGTCCATCGGCATCAGCTCGCGCAACGCCGGAAATTCGGGGAGCGCGGAGAGCGCGGCGTCATCCACGTTCAGGCAGCTCACCGAGAGCGCACGCAGCGCGGGCATGCGCGCGAGCGCCGCGAAGCCCCGATTCCGCAGGTTGTGACAGCGGCGCCCCCAGAGGTACTCGAGCGACCGCGACCGGCTCAGCGCGACGAAGCCATCGTCACCCGCGGTGGTGTCCTGCGCTACCAGGAAGCGCAATCGCGGCATCTCGGCGATGTACGACATCCAGTCGTCCTTCGCGTCGACCGCGAGCCAGCCGAGATTCGGAAGAGAGAGGAGCGGCTCGAGCGCTGCCGCGGTGATCGCGAGCTGGTCGTCGCCGATGTCGAGACCGAACAATCCGTCGAGCCCCCGCAGCTGCCGCATCCCGCGGTCGGTGAACGACCCGCGGAGACGGAGGTGATTGGGCTCCGAGACGTTGCTGAGAAGCGCCATCACCGGCTCGCCTCCCTGCCACGACTTGAAGACCGGCAGCTCGTGCAGCAGCGCGAGCCCCGCGTCGGTCACGCGGTTGCCGCTCCGGAGCTGCCGGAGTCCACGTATCCCCGCCAGCGCGCGAATGGCGCCGTCGCCGGTGCGCGTCCACGAGAGATCGACACTCGCGAGCTGGTGACAGTTCGAGAGCCAGCTCATCCCGTCGTCGGTCACGCTCGTCATGGCCAGCGAGATGGTCTCGAGCGCCGGGAGCTCGCGAAGCACCTCGAGGCCGCGATCCGTGATGGCGGTGCCGCTCACGTTCAGATGCGCGAGTCGTGGAAGTCTGGCGAGGTGGCGCAGCCCCTCGTCCGTCAGCTCCTTCGAGCCGCCGAGGTCGAGCGATGTGATCTCATCGATCCGCGCGACTTCGCCGAGCATGGCGTCGGTCATCTGCCCCGCGGCATCGAGACGCACCGATGGACGCTCGGCGAGCAGTCGGAGGATCTCGTCCCATTCGTGCGAGACGGCGACGGTCCGCGGACTCTCCGACGGGGCGGGATCGAGCAACTGCACCGGCTTCGCGGCTAGGCGCCGGCCCGCGGATCGCTCGGCGAACGACAGCAGCGCATCCCAGCTCTGGAAGCCGTGCTCCATCGCGACCAGATACCGCGCATCGTCGAGCGTGATCTCGACATCTTCATCAGGTGTGCTCGGCCGCTTGCCGAGGTCCAGCTGCACGTAGCGACGCATCCCCTGCCATGGTCGCCGATGCCAGGTGTGGCGGTAGTGTCGCTCCATCGCCTCGGGCGTGCCGGTGCGATACGCGTCGAGCAGCGCCGCGGCCGCCGATTCGTACCTCGCGGCGCTCTCGGCGGCGGCCGCAGCGCGCGCTGCCGCTGCTGCACGCTCCACGGCCTCCCTCAGCGCCATCCATCCGGTGAACCCCTGCTCGCGCGCGAGCGCATGCTGCACGTCGCGGAGCGTGGGGTTGGCGGGCGCGTCGGGCAACGCTCGCTCGAGGCGCAACCGGGCCTCGGCGTTGGCGGGTGCGGGGGAGCGAAGGGCGGCGAGCCAGCGCTTCGCTTCCTTCTTTAGACTGTCGAGATCGCGGCGGCGGGGGAGCTCGTCGCTCATGGAACCTTCCTCCAGATGCGTCTGAGGTCCGCTGAGCACGGGCAGGAAGAAGGTGCCGACCAGGCCTGCCGACCAACTCGATGGGTGGGAGGATTCCCTTGCCGCGGACAGGAGGCGCCCCAGCGCGCACTGCGCACAATGTCTGGGAGATCGTTACGCCGGTCAAGACTCAGCGTCCCGGTGCGCATGACGCGGCGCGCATGACGCCGGCTATCGCGGCACCAGCTCCAGCGTCACGGCCTCGCGCTCCTCCTCGGCGAACCCGCGCACCCACTTCTCCGATGCCTTCGTGTCGTACTTGATCGCGTAGGCATCCGAGACCGCGCGCCGCAGCCGCTCGCTCCGCACCCGGCTCGCACGCACCGCGCGCTCCTCCGTACCGAGCGAGATGGATCCCCGCGGCTCGTCCACGAACGCACGGTACCATCCCGTGGGCTTGTCGTTCCACGATCGGACGAAAACCCGGCGCTCGACCACCACGACCCACACGCCGGTGTAGCGATGCTCGCTCCCGGATCGCACGCCGAGGATCTTGAGCTTCTCGAGCGTCTCCAGATCTGGACCGGAGAAGTGCCGCTGCATGGTGATCACCTCCCGTCGCGCTGACCGCGAGTCTCTCGCTCTGCCGAGCCGGGCGATGCGGCGGTGAGCACGCGCACTACAACGGAGTCGATGAGCGTTCACCTACTTCTCCTTCATCGTAACACGATTCGATCATGATACGGTCGGCTGCCGCGCGTCTACCGATTGCCGTACGGCCTCGGCGGTAGCGACTGCAGATACTCCCAGAGCGCGTGAAGCTCGGCATCCGTCATGCGACCGATGGCCGGCCACGGCATCGCGGTAGAGCTGTGAGCGCTATACCATGTCGGCGGCCGTGAAGCCTTGCACCCGGCCCGTCTTGATGGCCGCCTTCACTCCGGCATCGAAGCGGCCGCTCCCCGAGAACAGCGCGAGGTGCGTCCGCCGCACGCCACCCAGCTCGGTGGCCAGGAGCTGGGCCCGCTGCTCCAGCGTCTCGAGGTCCTCCTTGGTTACGCTTCCCCATTTGCATTCCCCGACCAACATCTCACGGTCGCCGCCGAGCGCCACTACGTCGATCTGCTGAGTGGAGGTAGCGTCCCACCACTCGCCGACGCGTACTGGAGTGAAGGGGAGGACAAGCAGGGCGCGGCGGACGGCATCCCGGCACGCTTCCTCGAACACGGATCCCATGTAGTCCGGGATGTATGAGGCGATCGCGTCGTGCCAGAGGGTCGCGGGATCCACGAGGCCGATGCTGCCGACCGCCGCGAGTGGCGCCACGAAGCGGTGCCAGAAGGCCACGTAAGGGTCGGTAACGCGGTAGAGCGCGCGCCTGGACTTCCGGGGATCCTTCTCGGTGATCGGCACCGTGCGGGTGATCACCTGCATGTCGATCAGCCACTCGAGTGGGCGAGTCAGCGAACCGCCGCTCCGGCCTGTACGGTTCGTGATCCCTTTCCAGGTATGGTCGCCGGTCGCGACGGCTTCGACGATGGAGTAGTGCACCGCCGCGTCTCCCAGGAACGCGTCGAGCATGTGCTGTGCCTCATCCACGAGGCGACCCGCCGGGTCGAGGAGGAGCGCCGCAACATTGTCGGCGAGGTCGAGCGATGGATCGAGCAGGCTCAGGTTGCCCGGCAGGCCGCCGATGACCCCGTAGCTCTCGAGCCGGGTCACCGGATCGTAGTCGGGGACGAAGGCGCCGACGTCATGGGGACCGAAAGGAGCGAGGACGAGGCGCCGTGTGCGGCGACCATACAATGGCTGCTGGGCCGCCTCGAGCTGGCGCATCGCCGTGATGTGAGAGCCGCTCAGGACGAGCTTGAAACGTGTGCTCGGCCAGTGGTGATCCCACCAGTCCTGCAGAATGGAGGGAAGTGCCGGCGCGGCGTCGCTCATGTACGGGAACTCGTCCAGCACCAGCAGAAATGGCTTCTTGCCGGCTCGCTCGGTGAGATAGGCGAGCAGCGCCTCCCAGTCCGGGAAGGCGACTCCCTGACGCAGCGCCAGGTCGTCGAAGTGTTCCCCGATCGCGTGGCTGAGCCTGGCCAGCTGTTCGGCCTCGGTCCTTCGCGTAGCCTGGTAGTAGAGTCCTTCGACCTCCCGGGCGAATCGGCCGAGCAGAAAGCTCTTCCCGATCCGCCGCCGCCCGACGACGAAGGCTAGTTCTGGTTTTCTGGAGCTCCAGAGGGTGCGGAGTGCCTCCCATTCCCGGTCGCGATCGACGATCTCGGCTGGCTTGGACGATGGTGATGGTGGCATCGGTCAGTTCCGGTAGGTTCCACTGGTGGAAGTTCCACTTGTGGAACTTCCACCAGTGGAACCTAGTCGGGAAAGACCTCCGCGCAAGCCCCGCCGCCCCGTGGCATGGCGTGACGGCTGGTGGCTCCGGAAGGCCCCTACCCCTTGCGCTTCTACACGAAACGCCATATCGTAGCCCTTGTAGAAGCACAAGGGGACCGTCTGGCAAATCAAAATCTCGACCTTCCGCAGGGTACGCTCGATCTGCTCATCCTGAAGGCGCTCTCGCTCCAGCCGATGCACGGCTGGGCCATCTCCGAGCGCATCCACCAGGTCTCGCGCGCGGCGCTCACCGTGCCGCAAGGATCGCTCTATCCCGCGCTGCACCGGCTCGAGCGGCGAGGATGGATCAGAGCCGAGTGGGGAGTCTCGGACAACAATCGCAAGGCGAAGTACTATCAGCTCACGCGCGCTGGGCGGAAGCAGCTCGCCGTCGAATCCGAGGATTGGGCGCGGCTCACGGCCGCCGTGGCGCTCGTGCTCGACATGGGCTGAGGCGGAGATTCGGGGAGCGGGCGCTGCGCCGCTCCCGGAGGAGGGCAGCAATCAGTGTTGAACGAGCTGTGGAGCGATCTGCGCTACCGTGCGCGTGCTCTGTTCCGGCGCCGGAACATGGAGCGGGAGCTCGACGCCGAGCTGCGCTTCCACATCGTGCGCCAGGCCGAGGAGTACCAGCGAGCGGGGCTCCGCCCGGACGAGGCGCTGCGAAGTGCACATGCCGAATTCGGTGGCGTGGAGCGCATCAAGGAGGAAAGTCGCGACGCCCGCGGGACGCGGCTACTCGAGACTGCGGCGCAGGATCTCCACCATGCTCTGCGCGCACTGCGCAAGAGCCCGGGCTTCACTCTCGCGGTGGTGCTCACGTTGGCGCTGGGCATCGGGGCGTGCACCACCATCTTCGGCGCCGTGGATGCCGTGCTCCTTCGCTCGCTCCCCTTCCGCGACCTGGATCGCCTGATGGTGGTCACCGTCATCTCGGAGGACTGCGCGGCGTGCGACAACTCCACGGCAGGTCACTATCTCGCGCTCCGCGAGCGCACGCGTGCCTTCGCGGCTCTCGCAGGCTACGGCTCCTGGAGCGGCACGCTCGAGGGACCGGAGCAGGCGGAGCACGTGGACGGCGTCACGGTGACGCCGAGCTTCTTCTCCACGCTCGGCGTGGCGCCCGCGATCGGCCGCACTTTCGCGATGGACAGCGCGTCGCCCGCGCTGGAGCACGAAGTCGTGATCGGCAATGCGCTCTGGCGCAGGCGCTTCGCCAGTGATCCGAACATCGTCGGCTCGACCATCACGCTGAGCGGCTCGCCCTACACGGTGGTGGGCGTCATGCCCCCCGGCTTCGAGTTCCCCATCTCCATGGATCTCTGGCTCCCGCTCCACTTCGATGCAGCCGCGGTGAACGACCTGAGCAGCCACTGGCTTCGCGTGTTCGGGCGGCTCGCACCCGGCGTCAGCGCCGGACAGGCGCAGCGCGAGCTCGACGCTCTATCGGCGACACTCGAAGAGACATACCCGGATCAGGCGAAGGGGTGGAGGATCGTCTCCGAGCCGCTCAGCGAAAGCATGCTGCACCAGATGCGGGAGTTCTTCATGCCGCTCATGGCCGCCGCACTGTTCGTGCTGCTCATAGTATGCGCGAACGTGGCGAACCTGCTGCTCGCGCGCACGAGCGCTCGCGAGCGCGAGATCGCGGTGCGGTGCGCGCTCGGCGCGGGACGCTGGCGGCTCGCGCGGTACCTGCTCGCCGAGAGCATGATCCTGGCGCTGCTCGGTGCCGCGCTCGGATCACTCCTTGCCTGGTGGAGCGTGCCGCTGCTCAGGGGATCGGTCCCTGTAAGTCTCAGCAGGTTCGTGCCCGGATGGGGTGCCCTCGCCATGAACGAGCGTGCACTCGCCTTCTCCGTGCTGCTCGCGATTCTGAGCGCGTTCATCTTCGGCTCGCTCCCCGCACTGCGCGCCTCGCGGCCGGACCTGGCGACCTCGCTCAAGGAGGGCGGACACGGCGCTGCCGGATCGCGGGGCGGCCGCTTACGGCGCACGCTGGTCATCGCTGAATTCGCGCTGGCGCTGGTGCTGCTCGTGAGCGCCGGCCTGATGATACGGAGCGTCCGCAACCTGGTCATGGAAGACACGGGGATGCGCGCCGAGCAGCAAGTGCTCACCATGTCGCTCGAGCTGCCGGAGAAACGCTACGCGGGGGCGACGCGCACCGGGGAGCTCTACACGAGACTGCGGTCGGAGGTGGGCGCCCTTCCGGGTGTACGCAGCGTCTCGGCCGTAACGACGCTCCCGCTCAGCCACGACCGCAACTTCGCGTCGTTCAACGTGAGTGGCAGGCCTCCCATCCCGAGGGCGAAAGCGCCGACCGCAGTCAGTCTGGTCGTCATGCCGGGCTACTTTCAGACGCTCGGAATCCCGCTTCTCGCCGGGCGCGACTTCACCGCGCACGATGACTCGACTGCTTCGCGGGTGGCGATCATCAGCGAAACGATGGCGCGGCATTTCTGGCCGGGTGAGGATGCTCTCGGGCAGGGGCTCGACCTGTACGGCACACGCTATCGGATCATCGGCATCGCCGCCGACGTGCGCGATCAGATGGAGCACGCTCCCTCGTCCACCATCTACCAACCGGAGCTTCAACTCGGCTACCGGAATCTCACTCTCGTGGTGCGGGCCGCTTGCCCGCGGGAGGCGCGAAAGTGCGATCCCGCACCGCTCGCGAGCTCCATCCGGCAGCTCATCGCCTCCGTGGATCGGAGCATCGCGATAACCGAAGTGCGCACCATGCCGCAGGTGGTCGCGGAGTACGTCACACCATGGAGGTTGCTCATGACACTCCTCGGCATCTTCGCCGCGCTCGCGCTGGTAGTTGCGGGCGTGGGCGTCTATGGCGTGATGGCGTATGCGGTGCGCCAGCGGACCAGCGAGATCGGCATCCGGATGGCGCTCGGTGCCGGCCGTGGCGAGGTCGTCGCGATGGTCATGCGGCACGCGATGCGTCTCGCGGTGTGGGGGGCGACGTTCGGTGTACTCGGCGCGCTGGCCGTGACGCGCGTGCTGGCTTCCCTGATGCTGTACGGCGTGAGTCCGACCGATCCTGTGGTAATAGGCGGCGTCGCAGCGTTGCTCACGATCGTCACGTTCCTGGCGAGCTGGCTCCCGGCGCGCCGGGCTACATCCATAGATCCGATGATCGCGCTCCGGAGCGAGTGAGACCGCGAAGTGATCCGGTGGTCGAGCTGGCGAACGATCCCATTGCGAATCGTGGCGCGCTCGGCCATTCCTTGCGGCCAGCAACGCTGCCCGATTCGTGGTCGGCCTCGCCGCAGAACGGCTGCACGCTTAATGCGGGCGGAATCAGGCCGCGTCCGCCGTACCAGCGTAGCGACGTTCCATAGCTAGCTTTGTTGGGCGTCACCGGAGGTCTCCCGAGTGAACAACAACGAGCCTGGCAACGACATCTCCAGGGAGCGAGAGCGAATGGAAGTGCGGCGCGAGGTTCTCGACCGCCGGCAGAGAACCACCGCCGGCGATACGAGCATGTCGCCGCATTCCCTCGAATTGGCGCTACGCGAGAGCGAGGAGACTTACCGCTCGCTCTTCACCACGATGAGCCAGGGCTTCTGCATCATCGAGAAGGTCGACACGCCAGCCGGTCGACCGAGTGACTTCAGGTACATCACCGCGAATCCGGCGTTCGAGCGGCATACGGGGATGCACGACGTCGTCGGCAAGACGATCCGGGAGCTGATCCCCGATGCCGAGGACAGGATCATCGACATCTACGACGAGGTCGTCCGGACCGGAGCCCACAGGTACTTCGTGGACTACGTCTCGGCGCTCGACCTGTGGATGGAAGCAGAGGCCTTCCCTGTACAACGGCCGAAGCAGATCGCGGTCCTGTTCGCCAACGTCTCGGCGCGCAAGCGGGCCGAGGAGACGGCCGAACGCGAGCGCGCCGAGTTGGAGCGCGCAATGCTGCGCCGCCGACTGGCCGCGACCGAGGAGGACGAGCGCCGCCGACTCTCGCGTGAGCTGCACGACGAGGTAGGGCAGCATCTCACCGCGCTCGGCCTCGGACTCCAGGCGCTCTCGGACGT
Organism: Gemmatimonadaceae bacterium; assembly: GCA_035688075.1. Classification (GTDB taxonomy): domain Bacteria; phylum Gemmatimonadota; class Gemmatimonadetes; order Gemmatimonadales; family Gemmatimonadaceae; genus JADGGM01. The sequence goes on along the minus strand of DASSNL010000136.1, from coordinate 5,351 downwards.
CGCGACGCCTGGCTCCGAGGTGGACCGTCGCGCGACGCAGCTACGCTCTCTCGCGGATCTCCTCGGCCGCGAGCTGCACGATCTCGCCGTCCGGCTGCGCCCGAGGGCGCTTGACGACTTCGGCCTCGAGGCGGCCCTTGCTGCCTACGGTGAGGAGTGGGCGGCACACTCCGGAGTGACGATAGACGTTCATACCGGAGCGGAGGCCGAGCGGCTCCCTGCCGCAGTGGAGAGCGCCGTCTATCGGGTAGTGCAGGAGGCGCTCACCAACGTTGCCAAGCACAGCGGGGCGACGCACGCGAGTGTGGTGGTGGAGCGGCGCGACGGCCACGTGATCGCGATCATCGAGGACGACGGACGCGGCTTCGACACCTCCATCGGAATGGATAGCGCCGCGAGTTCCGGGAGCGGCCTGGGGCTGCTAGGGATCAGCGAGCGGGCGGCGTTGCTCGGCGGCACGCTCGAGATCGAGAGCGCCCCGGGTGGCGGCGGCACCACGCTCTACTTTCGCATCCCCATCAGCGCGCCGACCGGCGTGGCGACAGCCGCCTACGCCAATGCATCGAACGAGGGCGCAGCCGGTACCCGGGGCGGGAGTGGAGCCAACTCGAGAAGTGGGGCCGACGACGATGTATGAGAGCTCGGACCGTGAGGCGCCGCAGAAGGTACTACGCGTGCTGCTCGCCGATGACCACGCCGTGGTGCGCGAAGGGCTCAAGGCGCTCATCAACGCGCAGCCCGACATGGAGGTGATCAGCGAGGCGGCCAACGGTGAGGCGGCCTGGCTCGCGGCGAAAGAGCTCCGCCCCGACGTGGTGGTGATGGACCTCTCGATGCCCGTCCTCGGCGGCGTCGAAGCTACCGAGCGCGTGCGGCGAGACTGTCCGGGCGTCAGGGTGCTCGCCCTCACCGTCCACGAAGAGCGCCTCTACCTCACGCAGCTGCTGCGCGCCGGCGCGTCGGGGTACGTACTCAAGCGAGCGGCCGCGGCGGAGCTGGTACAGGCCGTCCGCACCGTTGCTGCCGGCGGGACCTACCTCGACCCATCGGTTGCGGAGCTGGTGGTCGAGGGCTACCTCGATGCCCGCGAGGTGGCCGACAAGCCATCTCACCACACCCTGAGCGAGCGGGAGCGCGACGTGCTCGTGCGGATCGCGCGCGGCTTCAGCAACAAGGAGATCGCCTCGGCGCTGGGGATCAGCGTGAAGACGGTGGAGACGTACAAGGCGCGAGTGGCCGAGAAGCTGGGGCTCCGCAGCCGCGTCGAGATCGTGCGCTATGCCGCACGCCAGGGGTGGTTGGGCGGAGGTTCACCGGGCGATGCCGAGAGCGCGGTGCAGCGCGGAGAACAGGGAAGCTAGAACTCGTGCCGCTCGGCGTCCCGACAGCGAGTGTCGGGGCCCTCCCCCACGTTGGAGCTCCGATGTTCCCGCTAGAGAGCCCGGCCCGGGCGCTCTACCTTCGGGACATGCTTCCTCGCTCCGCTTCTGACGGTGCTCTCCGCGGCGCGGCCGGCTCCGAACATCGGACGCGCCGCGTACCGACCTGCGCCGGCGACGTCCACGACCTGCCGCTCCCGGCCAACGTATTGCCCGCGCCACCGCGCGCGGTCACTCGAGGTGCGCGCCGCGACGATGTGGGTGCCTCCCTTAGTAGCCGAGCCGCGCCGGTGCGCAACCACCTGCTCGGCGCGCTCCGGGGCTCGGAGAGCGAGCACGTTCTGCAGCGCTTCGAGCCAGTACGGCTGGCGCAGGGTGACGCGCTCTACGAGCCGGATCAGCCGATACGCTATGTCTACTTCCCCGAAACCGTAGTTGCCTCGCTGGTGAACAGCTTGAGCGATGGCCTGAGCGTGGAAGTGGGGACGGTAGGGTGCGAGGGGATGGTGGGGCTCCCGGTCTTCCTGGGGGGCGCCACATCATCGACGCGTGCGATCGCGCAGATCGCTGGCACGGCGCAGCGCCTGGACGCGGAGAGCTTTACCCGCCTGGCCAGCGTGCCCGGTGAGCTCCACGAACTGATGCTCCGTTACAGCCACGCCTTCCTGATCCAGGTGGCTCAGACAGCGGCTTGCAATGGTGTCCACCTGGTGCAGGAGCGGTGCGCGCGCTGGCTGCTCATGACGCACGACCGCGTGCATGGCGACAATTTCCCGCTCACGCACGACTTCCTCGCCCTCATGCTCGGGGTGCGGCGGGCCGGCGTGAGCGTGGCGATGCACGCGCTCCAGGACGTGGGGCTCATCCGTTATGGGCGGGGGAACGTCCAGATCCTGGATCGTGAACGACTCGAGGAGGCATCGTGCGGATGCTACCGCGTCGTGCAAGCGCACTTCGAGCGCTTGCTGGGGTGAGCCCGGTGAGCGTACCCGTGACGGGCTCCCGCCTGAATCTCAGGTTGAGGATCCTGCGTCGCAGTCTGAGTAGTCGAACGAGTGGAGAGAGAATGACGGCCGAAATGATGAATCAGGAAGACGCCAATCCGATGTCGATCGGAGCGGGGCAGGTCGCGAACCTCGACGAGCTCGTGCTGCGCATACTGCAACGCCTGGTTCAGTCGACGACGCGTAGTGAAGGCTCGGATGGCTACGCCGACATCGAGCTGAACGAGATGCTACGGCGGGCGTGCCGCGCGGCGCACCAGGCCGGTCTTCACGCCGAGCAGCTGCTGATACTGCTCAAGGACGCATGGACCCGCGTGCCCATTACCACACGGCACCAGGGCCGCGATATGGATGCGGCCTTCGAGCGGCTGGTGACCCTGAGCATCGATGAGTTCTACAAGGTGGAGTGAACGACGGGGCAGGTCCGGCATCGTACGCTAGCTGTCATCCCCGCGAAAGCGGGGACCCAGGGGAAGGAAGCAGACAGCAGACAGCAGACAGCAGGAAGCAGACAGCAGGAAGCAGACAGCAGGAAGCAGGAAGCAGGAACGGCACACCAGTTAGCCGTCATCCCCGCGAAAGCGGGGACCCAAGTCCGGACCGTCTAACTTGGGTCCCCGCTTTCGCGGGGATGACGACGTAAGCGACGGGGTGAGGTCCGGAATCGGGAATCGATACGATCGATTCCCGATTCCGGACCTCACCCCGTCGGCGCGTTACCCCGTCGGCGCGTTCGACAACGATGCGCCACGCCTCTACGTTCCTGTAACGAAGCCCACGGCAGCCGGGCCGCGATGGCGGTACCGGCGGCCGCGGTCGCATCATCGTGTCAACCCGAATCGTATGGTACCCCATGCAAAAACTCCTGTACCTCAGCACCGTCGCACTGCTCGCGGTAGCGGTACCGTGTAGCCAGGCCCAACAGAGTCGTAACCGCCCCTCCTCCAGACAGCAGGCGGATTCCACGAAGGGGAAGCCGCCCTCGCCCGAGGCGTTCAAGGAGGTGGCCGATACGAGTCAGGGCAGCGTGACGGTGGGGGGACAGGCGATACCGTATACCGCGATCGCCGGCACACTGGTGCTCGATCAGGAAGACCTGAACGAGGACGTGACCGACCAGAACGCGCCCAGGGCGAGCATGTTCTACGTGGCGTATTTCAGGAAGGGGAACGCGGGTGAGAATCGGCCGATCACCTTCCTCTACAACGGCGGCCCCGGCTCGGCCTCCATGTGGCTGCACATGGGATCGTTCGGGCCGAAGCGCGTGGTGGTGAACGACAGCGCACACACGCAGGCGGCGCCCTATCAGCTCGTGAGCAACGAATACAGCCTGCTCGACGTGAGCGACCTCGTATTCATCGACGCGCCTGGCACCGGCTTCTCGCGCATACGGGGGAAGGACGCCAACAAGTTCTTCTACGGCGTGGACCAGGACGGGCGCGCCTTCGCCGCGTTCATCATGAAGTTCCTCTCGCACTACGGGCGCTGGAACTCCCCCAAATACCTGTTCGGCGAGAGCTACGGCACCACGCGCTCGGCGGTGCTGGCCAACCTTCTCGGGAACGACCACAACGTGGATCTCAACGGAGTGATTCTTCTCTCGCAGATCCTCTCGTTCACCAACAGCGTGGACAATCCCACGGGGAACCCGGGCGTGGATCAGGCGTACGCGCTGGCGCTACCCACCTACGCGGCCACAGCCTGGTATCACGGGAAGCTCCCCAACAAGCCCGCGCAGCTCAGGTCCTTCCTGGAAGAGGTGGAGAAGTTCGCGCTCGGCGACTACATGCACGCGCTCGCACAGGGCGCGGATCTCCCGCAGGCGGAGAAGCAGGCGGTCGCGCAGAAGCTGCACCAGTACATCGGGATTCCGGTGGACTACCTGATGAAGGCAGATCTCCGCGTGACCGGCGGAGAGTTCGAGCACGAACTGCTGGCCGACAGCGAAACGACTACCGGTCGTCTGGATACGCGCTACAGCGGCCCGAGCATGGATCCTCTCGGTCAGAGCTCGGATTACGATCCGCAATCGGCTGCCATCTCATCCGCCTACATATCCACCTTCAACGACTACGTGCGCGAGACGCTCGGCTTCGGCAAGGACCGCGTGTACCATCCCTCGGGGAACGTGCGGCCGTGGGACATGTCGCACCGCGCGCCGGGCCAGCGCTTCGGCGGTCGCGGCTCGACCAACGTGATGCCCGACCTCGCAGCGGCGATGAAGCAGAACCCCACCCTGCAGGTGATGCTCAACGCGGGCTACTACGACCTCGCCACGCCGTACTTCGAGGGCGTCTACGAGATGAAGCATCTCCAGATCCCCGATGCGCTGCAGAAGAACATCCACTTCGCCTTCTACGAGTCGGGCCACATGGTGTACGTGCGCGTACCCGTGCTCAAACAGCTTCACGACAACGTGGCGAAGTTCATCCGGGATACGGACAACCTCCAGTAAGGGCGTAGCCCCGAGGTCGCTCCAGGTGCATCCATAGGAACTGCGCACGCGGAGGTCGCGGGGTTGAACGGCGAGAGCGCGGAGAACTACTCGTGGCATCCGTCATCTCGGTCGCCGCACGGGCTGCATCACGGAAGCCGGGTCCCTCTCGGTAAGGAACGCGGAGAGCGCGGAGGAGCGCGGAGAACGCGGAGGGGAACTGCACAAGGAGTCAGGCTACCAACCGCTACGAGCAGAAAAGAAACAAAGGGAACTGCTCCCCCCACTCTGGTTCTGCCCGGGTGGGCAGGACTTAAGGTGCGGGAGCAGTTCCCCAAAGCTCAGCTAACCTTCCTCCTCAGTGATCCAGCCAGGGAGAGAGGAGGCCAGCAGGAAGGGCAGTTATCCTTCTCTCCTTGCCGTCCTCTTGCAGTTCTCCCCTTTGCGTAGTTTCGAGGAGCTAGAGACGGTCGATGAAGCAGGAATGGCGACTGACTTCGAGATCTCGGCCCTACTGGTTTCTCCGCGCCCTCC
>DASSNL010000135.1:0-3589 GCA_035688075.1 Gemmatimonadaceae bacterium | reverse complement strand
CCGGCGCGGAGCTGGTGATCGATGCGCTCCAGCGCGGCGGCGCATCGGCGATCTACCACGTGCTCGACGACGCCGACGTCGAGCGCATCATGCGCTACCCACACACGATGATCGCCTCCGACGGGCGGCTCGTGCGCCCGGGCGAGGGGCACCCGCATCCGCGCTGGTACGGCACCTTCCCACGCGTGCTCGCCCGCTACGTGCGCGAGCGCCACGTGCTCACGCTCGAGGAAGCGGTGCACAAGATGACCGGGATGCCCGCCAGGCGGCTCGGCCTGCGCGACCGCGGGCAGGTGGCTGAGGGGATGTACGCGGACCTCGTGGTGTTCGACCCGGCGACGGTGGAAGACCGCGCGACGTTCGAGGATCCGCACCAGTACCCGGTGGGGATCGACTACGTGCTCGTGAACGGGGTGGCGGTGGTGGATGGCGGGAAGTTCACCGACGCGCGCCCCGGGCTGGTGCTGCGCCGCGGTCACGACGGCCAGTCCGTGCAGGCGACGAACTAACGACGGGGTCAGGATCGCATCCCGAGTCATCTGAGGAGCTTCAATATCGCTTCCAGAACCTGCTGTACCGGCACCGTCACGAGAAGGACCGGTACGAACGGCAGGAGAGCCGCGATCAGGATCGGCACGACGTCTCGCACGTCGAGCGGCACCAGTCGCATCGCGCGCACGTTCGCGACCACGGAGTACAGGTCGGTGGTGGCGGAAAAGTCCGGTGCTGCGAGAGCGCTCGTGTCGATCGTTTTTCCGGGGAGTATCCAGCGTTCCTCGAATCGACGCCCCACCTCGCCGGCCAACTGTCCGTATTCGAAGACTCCTCGGACGTGCAGCCGGAGCAGCGGCGTGAAGAATACCAGCAGCGGCGCGGCGCACATCAGTAGTACCACGGTGACCGCGCCGGCCACCACGTAGCCGAAGGTGAGCAGCTGCTCCGAACCGTAGAGCAGTCCGTTGGCACTCCCCCCGGCCATCGGTGCCGTGAACGCGAAGGCGAAGAGCGGAAATGCACGGAGTGAACCCGCTACGAACGCGAGCCCGCCGTTCAGATCTGGATGCGACGCGACGAGTCGCAGACGTAAATGCGAGACTCGCCAGAGGAAGAGTGCCCACACGACGAGCCGCCAGAGCCACATCAGGAGGAGGACGGCGAACAGCGGCTGGCTCACTAACGTGCGCCACCACCCAGCGTACGAAACGGTGCGAACGCCCCCCGCGATCGGTGCCACCCAGGTGGACATCGTTACCGGATACCAGACTCGCCCGAGAGCGATCGTCGTGGCGAACGCCACCGCAACGATGATCAGCTCGGCGCGCTGTGACGCGAGGAGTCTGCGCGTGGAGTCGAGCACACTCTCGTATTTCGAGCTGTCGGCGTCCTGAATGATGCCGGCGGCTCGAAAGTGGTGCGCGATCATGGCCAGTCGCGGCAGGCATGCCACCTCGGCGAGAACGAACAACGGCGTGGCGACCAGATACCGCGCGTGGGCGGCGACGTCCAGGAGCATCGACTCCCGAGGATCCGCACGGAGCGCGAGCCCCTCCAACGCCGCGAGAACCGCGAGAGGCAGCCATGCGATCGTGGCGACCACGAGTGCCCGCCGAGCAACTCGCGATGTGCCCGGACCCGTGAGGCCCAGCGCGATCTGCAGACGCGCGTACGGCCCCGCATCGAACGGATCCGCGGACGTGGCCACGCGCGCGCTCGATCCACCCGCTGCTATCATCGTCTCAGATTTCCTGCACCCCGGTACCTACTTGCTGTACACTCGAAGTCTAGCAACCCACCAGAAGCGGCGCCTCCCTGAACACCACCGCGCTCGTGCACGAAGCCTTTCTCGCGACTGAGCACTGGTAGCGGTCTGCCCTCCTCCGGGCCATAATCCCCGCGTCGAACGCTCATCGTCTCGAACCGGAGGAAGACACAGTGACGCTACTGGCCCACGCGCCGCGCCGCGGCGCGGTCCTCACGTGCATCGCCGCACTGCTCCTTGCAGCATGCTCGGAATCCCCCACGGCACCGGAGGCATCTCGCACCGCTCCATCCGGAATCGACGCCGCGGAGGCGGCGGCGAATTTCGATGGCAACATCCGCATCGGCGTCGTCCCTTCGGCCAGCAGCATCGAGATCGGGAGCGATGCCGCGTGGAGCATCCATAACAAGCGCACGAGCGAGCTTCTCATGAGCGGCTCGGGCGATGCGGCCACCGTGACGCTCGGATCGACTGCCAGCATACGCGAGAACTACCGGCTGCAGGTGGCTTGCACGGGCGATGAAGCGTATCGCGACTCGTGGGTGGCCAACGTGGAATCGCAGGGCTACGTGGCGTACACCGAGTTCGTGGCCGGCGCCAATTGCTGGCGTCTCTTCGTCGGCGAGTTCGCACCCGACGCGTCGTTCAGCATCCGTAACGCCTTCAGGAACGAGGTGATCGCGAAGGGACTGGCCGGCACCGACTCGTTCTGGAAGGTGGTGACCATCATCGACGGCGTCACCACGTACAAGGTGACGCACGGCGCCGACGAGGTGATCTCCACCGATCCGCCGGTGCTCGATGCCGGCGGCGCCACCGTTCGCATCAACGGCACGGAGTACCGCGGCGTGGCCGAGGTGATTCTCAACGGCAGCGGCACCCTCGCTGGCGTGAACGAGCTCCCGCTGGAGGAGTACCTCTACGGCGTGGTGCCGCGCGAGCTTCCGCCAGTTCCCTACGGCGAGCCCGAAGCGCAGAAGGCGCAGGCGGTGGCCGCGCGCACCTACGCGCTGCGAGGGCTCGGCAAGCGCTCCTCCGATGGTTACGACCTTCTCCCCACCACGTCCGACCAGGTGTACGGCGGCTACTCCGCCGAGCAAGCGGTATCGACCGCCGCCGTGGACGCCACGCGCGGCATCGTCGCCGTGAAGGGCGGTCAGCTCATAGACGCACTCTTCTCATCCACCACCGGCGGCTGGACCGCGAACAACGAGGAAGTTTTCAACTCGGCGCCCATCGACTACCTGCGCAGCGTCCCCGACGAGGAACGCGGTGCCGCCCTCGAGAACGTGCCATCGCTCGAGGTGTTCAGGAACGCTGGCAACCCGCGCTCGCTGCGCGCGGAGCACAGCGGAAGCTTCGAGTCCGACTGGTCGCGCTACCACAGGTGGACCTTCGAGTGGACCGCGCAGGAGATCAGCGACGTGCTGAGCGCTGCGTACGGCCAGCCCGTGGGCACCGTGTACGAGATCAACGTGCTGAAGCGCGGGCCGTCGGGACGCGTGATGGAGATCGAGTTCGTCACCGATGCGGGGCGGTTCTACCAGACCAAGGATCGCATCCGGTCGACGCTCAGGTACATCAACGCCGATGGTGCGCAGGCGTCGCTGCTCAGTACCCTGTTCTACATCGAACCCGTGATGAACAGCGCGACGAACAGCGTGTCCGGCTTCCGCGTGTATGGTGGAGGATGGGGACACGGCGTGGGGATGGGCCAGACCGGCGCAGTGGGGATGGCTGACAAGGGCGCATCGTACGATGCCATCCTGAAGCACTACTACCAGGGGATCGATCTCGTAGCGTGGTACTGAGCGACGGGGTCAGGTCTTG
>DASSNL010000129.1:0-6547 GCA_035688075.1 Gemmatimonadaceae bacterium | reverse complement strand
GGCTGCCCGGGCAGCCCGATGCACGATGCAAGACCTGACCCCGCCCGGCCGCGTGACGATTTCCCGCTCGCCGGAGTTGATGGGTATATGGATACCCTGCTCCACGACCTGCGCTACGCCGTGCGCTCGCTCCGCCGGAGCGCGGGCTTCACGATCGTTGCCGTCCTCACGCTCGCACTGGGCAGCGGCGCGACGACCGCCGTGTTCAGCGTGATCGACGGCGTGCTCCTGCGCCCGCTCCCCTTCGCCGAGCAAGAGCGGCTCTTTTACTTCCTCGAGCAGAGCGCCGAGGGCGGGAGGCGGCTCCCCTCGTACCCCAACTTCCTCGACTGGGAGCGGGATGCGACGACGACAGAGCTCGCCTACGCGCGCGGCCGGCGCGAGTCGATGCGCGGAACCGACGGCGTGGAGAATGTGCTCGTCGCATATGTGTCGCCGCGCTTCCTCTCCGTGCTGGGCGCGCGCCCCGTGCTCGGACGCACGCTCCTCCCGGATGAAGAGCGTGAGGGTGCCGGGAACGCCGCGGTCATCACGCACCACTTCTGGATGCGGCACTTCGGCGGAGACCCGGCCGCCGTGGGGAAGACGCTGGTGCTCGGCGACCGCTCGTATACGGTGGTCGGCGTGATGCCGCGCGAGGCGGCCTTCCCGCTATGGGTGGACATCTGGGCTCCGGTCGCCGCGATCGCGGGGAAGGACCGCGTACTCGCTGAGCGTGACTTCCACGCGGATGGAATACTGATAGGCCGGCTGCACCGCGGCGTGTCGCTCGCGCGGGCGCAGGGCGAGCTGGGTACGATCGCGCAACGCCTGGCCGCGGCGTATCCGGAGGCAAATCACGACTGGAAGTCGGTGGATGCGCAGCCGGTGAGCAGCATGATCCTAGGCGACGTGCGACCGAGGTTGCTGGTGCTGATGGGTGCAGTGGCGGTAGTGCTGCTCATCGCCTGCGCGAACGTCACGAGCCTCTCGCTCGCCCGCGCCGCGGCGCGCACGAGGGAGATCGCGATTCGCTCGGCGCTGGGAGCGGGGCGCATGCGCGTGGTGCGGCAGCTTCTCACCGAGAGCGTATTGATAGCGGCGGCCGGCGGAGTGCTCGGCGCCGCGTTCGCGTGGGGCGGCGTCGCGCTGCTCAGGCACACCGCTCCCTGGGCGGTCCCGCGGCTGAGCGAGGTGACGCTCGATTCGAGAGTACTCGCGTTCGTGCTCGGCATCTCGCTCGCGACCGCGCTGGTGGTGGGACTGGTGCCGGCGTGGCGCAGTGTGGCACCAGACGTCGCGGACTCGCTGAGGGAGCGCGCGCACGGGGCGGGAGGTGGAGGGATGCGCCAGCGGATGCGCGCGGCGCTCGTGACGGCGGAGATCGCGCTCGCGTTGATGCTGGTGGCGGGAGCCGGACTTCTGATCAGGAGCTTCTGGCAGTTGCAGCGGCTCGAGCTGGGGTTCGACCCGGAGCGAATGGTGACCTTCGATGTCACGCCGCCATCGCCCCGGTACGACGATCCGCGCGATGCCGCGGCGCTGTACGCGCGAGTCGCCGACGCGGTGCGACCCATCGCTGGCGTGGAGCGCGTGGCGCTCGCGAACTTCCCGCCGGGGAGCGGAGGGATTCCCACGCGCGTGGAGGTGGATGGGAGGGTGCCTTACGGAGAGTGGGGCGACCGAGGTGCCAGCTTCCGCACGATCTCGCGCGGATACTTCGGAGCGACGGGGATCCCGCTCCGCCAGGGACGCGACTTCAGCGATGCGGAGATCGCCTCGGCCGGCGCGGTGGCCATCGTGAGCGAAGCGTTCGCGCGGCTGTACTGGCCGGGAGAGAGCCCGCTCGGCCACTCTGTGACCGTGTTCAAGTCCGCGCAGGGGCGCGCGGACTTCGGCCAGCCCATTCAGATGACCGTGGTGGGCGTCGCGGGCGACGTGCAGAACGGGTCGCCCGGCGACCCGCCGCGCCCGGAGATCTATGTCCCATACACGGTGAATCCGTGGACGCACATGAATCTCATCGTACGCGCCACCGGTGAGCCCGCGGCACTCATCCCTGCGCTGAAGCGCGCAGTGCTGGGAGTGGAGCCGGCGATCCCCATCGCGGGAGGCGGAGCGGACTTCCAGGTCATGGATGAACAGAGCGCCCGCGGCCTCGGCGCGCAGCGCTTCAACACCTCTCTGCTCGGGATGTTCGCACTCGCCGCTCTGCTCCTCGCGGCGATCGGCATCTACGGTCTCATGGCCTACGCCGTAACGCAGCGCACGCGCGAGATGGGTATCCGCATGGCGCTCGGCGCGCAGCCGCGCGACGTGCTCTCGCTCGTGGTGCGGCAGGGGATGATGCTGGCCGTCATCGGCATTGCTCTCGGTGTGGCCGGAGCTTTCGCGGTCACGCGGCTGCTCGCCTCGATGCTTTATGGAGTCGCACCCACCGATCCCGCGACCTTCGCGAGCGTGGCAGGGCTGCTCGGCGCGGTGGCGCTGCTCGCCTGCTGGCTCCCCGCCCGACGCGCCGCGCGCGTCGACCCCACGGTCGCGCTGCGGGCGGAGTGACGGGGTCAGGTCTTGCATCGCGCCCGCTGTCATCCCCGCGCAAGCGGGGACCCATATTAAACGGGCGGAACATGGGTCCCCGCTTGCGCGGGGATGACGGTGTCATGTAACGCCAGCCAACGGCTGGCTGATGCACGATGCAAGACCTGACCCCGACGATCATTCCCTCAACACTTGATGTAATAGTCGGTTTGTCGTATAGTGTCGCCATGGCCGACACCGAGATGGAGCTGCTGCAGGGGACGCTCGACGCGCTCGTCCTGCGCGCGCTCTCCTGGCAGCCGATGCACGGGTACGCGATCGCCCGCTTCATCCGCAACGGATCGAACGACGCTTTCCGCATCCAGGACGGGGCGCTCTATACCTCCCTGCACCGGATGGAAGCGAAGGGCTGGGTCGAGTCGGAATGGGGAATCTCCGACCGCGGCAAGCGCGCGAAGTTCTACACTATCACGGCTGCCGGCCGGCGCGCGCTCAGAGCCGAATCGCGCGCGTGGGAGCGCTACGTGGAAGCGGTGGCTGGAGTGATGCGCGCGACGCCGGAGGAAGCATGACGCGAGCGACGCACAACCTGCATTCGACCCTGCTTCCGGTCCATGCGCTGGACTCTGGTGCGGGGGAATCGTGACGCACGGATGGCGCCGGCTGCTGCGACTCCGATTCGGGCGAACGGAGCGAGACGTGGACGACGAAGTGCGCTTCCACATCGCCGAGCGTGTGGCGGATCTCGAGGCGCTCGGCGAAACGCCCGAGGCGGCGCGCGAGCGCGCGCTCGAGGAGTTCGGCGATGTGGACGCGGTGCGCGCGGAGCTGGTGGAGATAGATCGCGGCGTGGAGTCGATGCGCCGGCGCGCGGGCTGGTGGGAAGGGATGGTGCAGGACGCGCGGCACGTGGCGCGCGGACTCCTGCGATCACCCGGCTTCACCGCGACGGTAGTGGTAACGCTCGCGCTGGGGATAGGCGCGAACGCGGTGGTATTCTCGCTCATCGACCGCCTCTTCTTCCAGCCGCCGGCCGGGGTGCCGCATCCGGAGATGGTGCGGCGGGTCAAGTTCACTGCGACAAGCCCGGTCACGCTCAAGACATTCGTCCGTGGCGTCTACAACTATCCCGAGTTCCGCAGTGTGGCGGCCGCACTACCGGCAGGCGTGGCGGTGGCAGGATACGTGAACGACAAACTTCCACTGGGGAGCGGAGCCAACGCACCCACAGTGCGGGTCGAGTACGCGGTTGGGGAGTACTTCCGCGTGCTGGGGCTCGAGCCGGGGGGAGGCCGCTTTTTCGAGGGCGGCGAGCAGTCACCGGCGGGCCTCACTCCCGTCGCCGTGATAAGTCACGAGCTCTGGCTCCAGTACTTCGACGGGCGCCACGACGTGCTCGGCGACTCGCTGCGCCTCGGTGCGCACAATTACACGGTGATCGGTGTGGCGCCCGCCGGGTTCGAGGGAGTTGGCCTCGACGCGGCCGAGGTCTGGCTCCCGTTCAACGCGCTCTCGAGGGGACCAGGTCGCAAGGCCGACTGGTACGAGGAGCCGCACACGTTCTACGTGCACCTACTCGCCCGTGGGGAATGGCCGGCAGAGCTCCACGCAGCAGCGGCCGCGGCCACCAACGCACTTCGCGCGAGCGAAGTGGTGCACGACTCCGCCGCAATCGCTTCTCTCGAGCCGCTCCGTGGCGCGGCCGATGCCGAGTTCCATACCGGCGAATTCTCCATCTCGCGACGGCTCGCGGGAGTGGCGACGATCATATTTCTCATCGCCTGTGCCAACGTGGCGAACCTCCTCCTCGTCCGAGCGCTGGGGCGACGGCGCGAGACGGCGGTGCGACTTGCGCTCGGTGTGGGACGGCGCAGGTTGGCAGCGCAGTTCATGGGCGAAGCGGTGTTCGTCGCCGCCCTCGGCGGAGTGGTCGCGATCCTCCTCACCTGGTGGACGAGTCGCGCGCTGCGACACGTTCTTCTCCCCTCCGTACAGTGGGGGAGTGGAATACTCACCACTCGCGTGATCGTCTTCGCGATAGTGGCGGCGCTGGCAGCCGGCATCGCTGCCGGTCTCGTCCCGGCGATCCAGGCCGGCGATCCGGAGCTCGTGGAATCGCTCAGAGGCGGCGCGCGCGAGGGACGCATGATGCGGAGTCGCACGCGCACTACGCTGCTCATAGTTCAGACGGCGCTCTCGGTCGTTCTGCTTGTCGGCGCTGGGCTCTTCATACGCAGCCTGCGCCAGGTGGAAGGCATCGACATCGGCTACGACAGCAACCGGTTGGTCTTCGCGTACGCGGTCCCGACGCAGGAGGACACGTCGGCGGCGAGGAGAGTCGACGCGATGCTCCCCATGCTGGCAGAGCGGCTGGCACACATTCCAGATGTCGAACGCGTGTCGCTCGCGGCGATGGCGCCCATGTACGGCTTCAGCACGAACGACGTGTTCATTCCGGGAGTCGACTCACTGGCGCCGATCGGCCCTTTCGGACTTCCCACCATCTCTGTAGTCTCTCCCGAGTACTTCGGGGCGGTGGGCGTCTCGATACGCGAGGGACGCGGCTTCGACAGCGGCGACATCGCCGGTTCGGAACCGGTGGTGGTGATCAACCGGACCATGGCCCGCAGTTACTGGCCGAACGGGGACGCTCTGGGGAGCTGCATCATTCTCGGAAAGCGCAGCGCCCCGTGCAGACGCGTGGTGGGGATCGCGAGCGACTCGCGAGTGTTGAACGTCATCGAGGATCCGGCGCCGTCGTACTACGTTCCCATCACGCAGGCGCCGGACGGATACGGTGCGGGCGTCATGGTGATCCGGACGCGGAGCGGCCGCGTGGATGCCGCGGCCGCGGCGATCACCCGCGAGTTGCGGGCGGCGCTCGGGACCCAGGCACGGCCGCGCGTGCAATCAATGGAGGAAACCCTGGCGTCGGACTTCCATACGTGGAAGCTCGGCGCCTCGCTCTTCTCCGCAGCCGGGCTGCTCGCTCTGCTCGTGGCCGGGGTGGGGATCTACAGCACTGTTGCGTACATGGTGGGACAGCGCACCCACGAGATCGGCGTGCGGATGGCGCTCGGCGCGGCGAGCAGCGACATCGCGCGCGTGGTCATCGGGCATGGAGTGAGCATCGTGGTGGCCGGCGTGGCGACAGGCGTGCTCGCGTCGCTCGCCATGGGGAGCTTGGTAGCGTCGCTCCTCTACGGCGTCACCCCGCGCGACCCGCTGGTGCTCGGCGCCGTAGTGGCGATGCTGCTCCTCGTGGCCGTAGCCGCGTGCCTCGTTCCCGCCTGGAGAGCGATGCGGGTGGATCCGATGGAGACGCTGAGGACAGAGTAGCGAGGTCGGGTCTCGACTCGACCTCGTTACCTCAGCCGCGCGCGGACCACGTCTCCGACGAGGATCGCCGCCGGATACATCACTTCCTCCTCGTTCTGCGCGTGAATCAGCAGCTGCTCCGCGAGCCGCGCGACGGCGCTGTCGCCGGCAGCTTTCGCTACCTCGCCGAGATGTACGGTGGCTGCGTGGATCGTCTTGTGCTCCTCGAGCATCTCAGGCAGCTCGGCGCGGAGCGAATCGGTCATCGGCAGGACCGCGCGCATCTCGGGCGTCACCTCGCCGCGTGCTACCTGAGCGAGGAGACCGAGCGGGGGGAGAGCGATCTGCTCCTCGCGCACGAAGTGTGGATGCAGCACGGCGGCCAGGTCGCGCGCAGCCTTCCCCACCTCGCCCGGCGCCTCAGTCGCGCGGACGAGCGCCTCGTGGATCTCCCCGTGCTCGACCTTGATGGACGCGGGGATGCGAATCTCCGACTTGTGCATGTCGCCCTGCTCGTGAGCATGGTCCTGCGCGTACACGGACCGTGAGAACATGGACACGAGGACCGGGAGCACGAGCGCGAGGATGCCGCTCGAGATCGTACGGGAACGTGACATGGAACGCACTCCGCTTGTACGGGTCGGGGGGGTCGGCGCCGCGAGTGGCGGAACGTATCGCAATGATGTTCGCGATCGCGTCGCGGAACTCA
>DASSNL010000097.1:0-9384 GCA_035688075.1 Gemmatimonadaceae bacterium | reverse complement strand
AGCGCCGGCCCACTGCGCGAAGGCAGAACGCGGGCCAGCGCCTCGCGCCGGTTGGCCGCGTGGGGAGCGGCCCTGAGAGGATCGATCGAGGCGCGAACAGCAACTTTCCTGCTTCACACTGCAGCCGCCCGGATGCAGCGCCGCCATCCCCGGTGGTCCCCTGGGATGGCGGCGGATCGTGTGCAGTTCCTGCTTTCTGCTATGAAACGACCTGTCAAGGTGCCTCGTGGC
Organism: Gemmatimonadaceae bacterium; assembly: GCA_035688075.1. Lineage (GTDB taxonomy): Bacteria > Gemmatimonadota > Gemmatimonadetes > Gemmatimonadales > Gemmatimonadaceae > JADGGM01. The sequence continues at coordinate 9,153 of DASSNL010000097.1, read as the reverse complement.
TTCCCGAGGGTTGGGGGTGATGTGGGGAGGGGAGCGGAAGGCCAGCGCGCCGCCGGCGGGCTTGCGCGACGGTTGATCACTCTGCTATTCGCGGATCGAGCGCAGTAGACCATGTGGTTCTCGTCTACATTGCCCGCCAGCATAATCGTGATCCGTCGGGAGCTGCCTTTGACTGCTTGCGCGAGTCGGAATCGCATAGAAAGCACAAGGATTCTCCTTTCCGTGTGCCCGACCGGCTGCGCAGCTGACCTACCAATCGCCCACCCAACAACAACAAGTCGTACTGCTCGTACTGCTCGTGCTGCTCGTGCTGCTCGTACTGCTCGTACTGCTCGTACTGCTCGTACTGCTCGTACTGCTCGTACTGCTCACCCGGCCGCCGCCATCGCCGATCCTGCCGAGTGCTCCATACCGTGCTCCAACTTGCGCTCCGTCTCTACGCCAATCGCCCAGACAAAGGCCGAGAGCTCCCGAGAGACGGCAGTGACCACCTGCGGCATCGGCTTCCCGCGTGCTTTGAGACGGTGATAGCGACCCGATAGCCGGTGCTGCGCCTTCCAGGCGATAGCCTTCACCACCTCGCTCTGCCCCTCCTGGCGCTTCCTGAGATTCCCCGTACAACTCGGCCGGTGCCGATACGCCCAGGCCGACTCCACGAGCACGCGCCTCAGGTGAGAGTTGCCACTCTTGGTGATCCCGCCTTGTCGCTTGCGCGCCCCGCTCGAGTGCTCACTCGGGACCGCACCCGTGTAGCCCATGAGATAGCGCGCTCGGGAGAAGCGACGAAAGGTGCCCACTTCCGAGACCACCGTCACGGCTGTCACCTGCTTGATGCCCCGCAGCGTCTGCAGTGCTGCCACCAGCGCGCTCACCCTCGCACTCGAGTTGGCCACGACCTCATCGATGGCTGCCTCGAGCCGCTTGATACGCTCGAGAGCATGATCCACCTCGCTGAGGTAGTCGAGGAAGGCGGCCTCCCGGGCCGGCTCCTCGAAGCGGATGGTAGAGAGCCAGAGACGGTGCTTCTGTGTCCAGGCCGTCATCCCATCGGGCCGTCTCACGCCGAGCCCGAGGAGGAACTTGCCCAGCCGGTTGCGAGAACGCAGCTGGTCCTCCTTGGCCGCCTCCCTGGCTCGCACCAGCGCGCGGAGCGATTCGATCTCGGCATCCGGTACCCAGATGGGCGTCAGGTCTCCAGCACGGTACGAACGTGCGAGTTTCATGGCATCCCGCCTGTCGGTCTTCACACGATCACTTGCCTTCGTGGGCACCAGACCCGGTGCGATCACGTCGCAGTGGATGCCGAGCTGCGTGAGCTGCCAGTAGAGCACGAAGCCCGTGGGACCGGCCTCGTAGCAGACCTTGAGCGTGGAGGAATCGCCCAGAGGCTCCAACAGCTTACGCATGAGCTTCGCAACGGAGGTGGGGCGATTGGGGATCGTGCCCAGCGAGCGCACCTCGCCCGGAGAAAGCGCGTCTCCTTCGGCCACGGCCACGGCAATGGTCTCGGCATGGACATCGAGCCCCACGTAGCACATCTTCCCGGAAGTACAAGTCATATCGGCCGGCTCCTTTCGCATGTTAGCTCTGCGTGCTTCGGTGATCTCCGAACGCGTAACCTACGACTCTGCGCTCGGAGCCGGTCGTTTCATTATGACTGCTCTCTGCTTTCCGCTCTCTGCCTTCTGCTCTCTGCCTTCTGCTCTCTGCTCACTCCCCCCTCGCTTCCGGAAGGAGACGTCACTATGATTGTCCCCCTCCGTCGCTGCCGAGGGTAGCTGATATGCGATTCCGCGTCTGGTGTCTGTCGCTGCTCGTGCTCGCCGCGGTGCCGCGGCCCGCACCGGCGCAGGGGCTGCTCGACAAACTCTCCGAGCTGTTCATCTTCGGACCGGGTGAAGATCCCCTCTTCCTCGCCGGCTCGGGCGACCCGAATAACCCCGTCTCCCTCCGCGTGCACGGGACGCACTTCATTCCATCCGCCGTGGGGAGCAACGGGACCATCATCGACTTCCTCAGCACATCCATCAGCACCAACGTGGCGCAGATTCCCGTTAGCGCCACGAGCGGCGGCATCACCTTTCGGTTCGAGGGCGGAGTGCCGGTGCGCACGTCGCGATCCGCCGGCCCCATCTTCGGCGAGCGAGCGCAGACGCTGGGACGCGGCCGTGTACTCGCGGGCGCCAACCGGACGGGGATCGCCTTCAGGACGCTCCGTGGTGTAGACCTTCACGACATAAGACTCACCTTCACCCACGAGAACGTCGACTTCCCCGGCTGCGATTCGGTAGCCGGCGGCGACTGCACACTGATGGGCGTCCCCAACGTCGAGAACGATGCAATCGATGTGAATCTCTCGCTCGACGTGAATCTCTCCGTCACTTCCTTCTATCTCACGTACGGAGTGCTCGACAAGTTGGACATCGGACTGGTTCTCCCGATCGTGCACACCAGCTTTCGCGGGGAGAGCCAGGCACAGATAGTTCCCTTCGGCGGCCCACCAGTCTCGCACTTCTTCGGCGGTACGCCCGAGAACCCGGTTCTCACCGCGTCGCGCTTCGAAGAGGGGTCGGCCACGGGGCTCGGCGACGTGGCGCTACGCGTGAAGGTCAACGCACGCGATCGCGAGCCGGTAGCCGTCGCCTTCCTCGCCGATGCTCGCTTCCCTACGGGCAGCGAAGAAGACCTGCTCGGCTCGGGAAGCTTCGCGGCGCGCGGACTCGGGATTCTCTCGGCGCAGTTCGGCCAGTTCTCACCGCACGCGAACGTGGGGTACCTCTATCGCGGCGGCTCGATGACCAACGACGCCGTGCTCGCGAACATCGGCTTCGACAACCTGCTTGCTCCCTGGGCGACGCTGGCGGCCGACCTCATTTCCGAGCTCCAGGTTGGGACGAGCAGGCTCCAGGTGCCGGGCACGGTCATCTACGACGCGCCCTTCCATCGCACCGTCCAGCCCACCGACATCCCGAACGTGCGCGACGACATCGTGGACGCGTCGCTCGGCGTGAAGCTCACCATGGCGTCGGGGCTCACGGTGATCGCCAACGGCGAATGGCCGCTCAACCGCGGCGGTCTTCGCCCCAACGTGATCTGGACAGCGGGGCTCGAGTACAACTTCTGACGAGTACGGCTTCCGACCTGCGCCGCTACCGGATCGCCGCGATCCGCCACGACGCGCCGTCTCGCCGGAGCGAAGCCCGGAAGCTCACCGGCTGCTCCTCGAGACGACGCGTGCTGGTGTTCTCGTATCTGTAGGTGCCGGTTACGCGCGCCTCGGCGGTGACACCGCCCATGTCGAGCTGCGCAATCGCCAGACTCACCTTCACATTCTGCACAGCGCCGAAGAACTGCTGCCAGTCGCGCTGTTGCGTCGCGGTCACGCCCGGGTACACCTGCTTTATCGCCGAGATGTCGCGCGCTTCGATGGCGCGCCCGTAGCTCGCGATCACCGTACCGATCGCCGCACGTTGATCGGCGAGCGACGGCGCCGCAGCCGCCGACTCGGGGACGGCTCTGGCGGTGGTGCCACGCCGCGCCGCGGCGGCCGCGGACTCGTTCGCCAGCGCGGTCTGCGCATCTCTGGCGCGCGCCGCGCGAGCGCCGTCTGTCCAGGCGGTGGTTGCATTCACGAGCTGGGCTATCGCGTCCGCGACGCGACCACCCGCGGCCGAGGCCTCCGCGAGTCGCTCGAGCGAGTCGCCCTTGAGCAGATCCGTCTGTGAGGCGCCGTCGTTGACCGCGAGGTTGCGTGCCTCGTGGGCCGTGGCCCTAAGGGATGCCAGCACGCTGTCGGTTCGCGGCGTGCTCGGCACTGGAACCTTCACCTGGGGCTCCGGCGTCACGCGCCGTGGAACGGAGCGGGTGCCTGGCTCCGCGGAGCGATCCTCTCCCGCAACCGATCGCGGCGATTCGACGCTCTTCCCCACACCTGGTGTGGGGAGGGCCGATGTCGAACCTTCGTTGCCGGCTGAATCGGCCGCGCTCGATCCTCCTGCAGCGGGGTGCGCGGGTGAGGTGCTCCGCCCGGCGGAATCTCCACTCGCGCTGGCGACGGTGGCGGCGGCGGCCGGTGCGCCACTCCCGGCGGCGGCCGGGTCTTCCGTGGACGCCGACGAGCGCGGCCTGACGATCCAGAGCGTGGCGAGCGTCGCGAGCACGGCGACGCCGGCTGCCATCATACCAGCCACCTTCCAGTCGGCGCCGTGTGTCCCGACCGCGGTGCCGCCAACCCTACCCCTGCCGCCCCCGTCCCTGCCGCCCTCGCCGCCGGCCGGCTGATACACCGCGCCGCGCCCGCTGCGATGCTCGGCGGCTCGCGCCCCGCTCTCCAGGTTCATCCCTCGGCGCATCGCTGCACCGGTATCGTCCCAGATCGCGTCGGTGAACTCGAGTGCATTCGCGAAACGCTCGGCTGGTTCCCGCGCCAGCGCGCGCTGTATCGCGAAGTCCACCGACTCGGGCACATCCTCGCGCGCCAGCCGGAGGACCGGCGCGGGATCGGTGAAGCGCTTCGCGATCATCACCTCGCCGTCGGGACCGGTGAACGGAGGGATGCCGGCAAGCATCTCGTAAACCACGCATCCCAGGCTGAAGATGTCGCTGCGTCCGTCCAGGTCCCGATCGCCCGCGGTCTGCTCCGGACTCATGTACGCAGGCGTGCCCACGGCAACGCCGCTGTCAGTGAGCGTCTCCCACCGTTCGCCGCCAGCGACGTGCACGGCGCGCGCGATGCCGAAGTCGGCCACCATCGCGTGATCACCGGATAGGAGGATGTTCTCCGGCTTGATGTCGCGGTGAACGATGTCGTTCGAGTGCGCGTAGTTCAGCGCGTCGGCCACCTCGCGCGCTATCCGGAGCGCGTCGCGCAATGGGAGGCGCCGCTCGCGCCGGATGCGGTCGCGCAGCGAATCGCCCGGCACGTACGGCATCACGTAGTACAACGTGTCGTCGGCTTCGCCGGAGTCGTACAGCGGCAGGATGTGCGGGTGCTGCAGTCGCGCGACGAGCTTGATCTCCCGCAGAAAGCGCTCTGCGCCGAGCAGCGCGCCGAGCTCCGGCCGGAGCACCTTCACCGCCACCGCGCGATCGTGCTTGAGGTCGCGCCCGAGATAAACCGCAGCCATCCCGCCGCGCGCGATCAGGCGCTCGAGCGCGTACCGGTCTGCCAGATTCTCCCGAAGCCCCGAAGGGATCTCGCTCGCCACCCCCGCTCCTCGCGCAGCGACGCGATAGTATAGGGGGAGGAGGGGAATGGGGCCAGAGGAGGGGAGGAAGCAGAGAGCAGAAAGCAGAAAGCAGCGAACTGCACCTGGCGGTGAGACCCTCACCGACCAGGCAGTTCGCTGCTTTCTGCTTTCTGCTCTCTGCTTCCTGCTCCCTGCTTCCTCCCCCTACGGCCTCACCGTCACCCTGAACCCGCCATAGTACTTCGCCGTGTACGGGCCGGGGAGGTACATGTGCGGGTTCGGGGTGTCGAACTTGTGGTTCAGGAAGACCTGCGTGTAGTAGCGGCTGTTGCCGAGGTTGTTGCCACCCACGAACGCGTCGAGCGTGAAGCGGTCGGCGACGTCGTGCGTGAAACCGATCTTCGCGTTGAGGAGTGAGAAGCCGGGCGCCCAGTGCGCGTTGTCGTAGCTGATGGGCATGCCATCGGTGTCGTGATAGGTCACGTTTCCGTAGATACCCGAGCTGAGCCGCGCGTCGAGGCCGAGGTTGAAGACGTTGCGCGCGGTGCCGACGACATCGTTGCCGGAGTAATCCACCGTGCTCGCGTCGTCGTTCTCGTCGCTCTTGAAGTCGGTGTACTCGAAGTTCGAGTACGTGTACGACACGAACGGTTTCACGAGCGACACCGGCCGCGAAGGGTCGTCTATGAGCGCGAAGCTCGCGCCGAGCTCGACTCCGCGGTCGCGCTGATCACCGGCGTTCACGGTGTAGCTGTATAGCACCGTGCCGTCGGTGTCGAACACGGCCTCCGACGAGAGCTTGTCGCTCACGTTCATCTGGAAGAGCGCGAGCGTGTACGACAGCCGGTTGTCGAGGAAGCTTCCCTTGCTTCCGACCTCGTACTGCCAGGCCCGCTCCGGCTTCAGGCCGGTGTTCGGCTCGCCGGTGTACGGGATCACCGCATCGGAAGATGTCGGCGGCGTGTACCCCTCGCTCACGTTGGCGTATAGCGAAAAGCCCGGGTCGAACATCTTGCGCAGCGCGAAGGTCGGTGTCACCACCGGGTCGAACACCTTCCGCCCCGACGCGTCGTGGTGCGTGGGGTTGGCGCTCGTCGCCATGCGATCCTGGATCGCGTACTCCACGAAGTTGACGCTCGCGCCGGCGGTGAAGGTGAAGTTGGCGGGGAGCGATGCATCCCACTGGCTGAAGATGCTGTACTGCATGTTGGTCGTCTCGAGATCGCTCCGCATCGCGCCGAGTACGGCGTCGGTCATACCGTAGCCCTGCGCCGAGAGGTTGGTCTTCTCGAAGTCCACGCCGGTGGTGCCGCGCAGCGGTATGGCCGCGTTGGCGAAGGTGGTATTGAAGAGGAGACGAGCGCCGAATGTCTGCCCCGCCTTCGCGTTGAGGCCGGCGGCGTAGACGTCCTCGAGCGTGTTGCCGGTGTAGTAGATCGTCGCGACGTTCTCGAGGTAGTCGTTCCAGCGATAGCCGTCGGTCACGCCCGCGCGGAAGCTCTCGATCTCGGAGCGCGCGTTGTTGGCGATGTAGCGGTCCTCGCCCGTGTTCAGCTCCTCCGCGAATTGCGCGCTGTCCAGCTCACCCGCGCGCAGGTCGCGCGACTTCGCGTAGCTCAGATATGTGGAAACGCTCTGCCGATCCGATGGGCGGAAGTCGCCGAGGAAGGTGCCGTAGTCTTTCCGCGAATCGCTGTGGATACGGTAGCTGTCGTACCCCTGATGGCCGTAGCTGAGCTGTACGGTGGAGTTGTCGGTGACGTTGGCGAGGCGCGTATCGGAGCGGAGGAGGCCATCCTCGCCCGCCGTGATCCCCTGGCTGACCGTCACGCCCGGGAGCTGCGGGCGCGCCGTGTAGAAGTGCACCACGCCCCCGATCCCCGCGCCGTAGATGCTGGTGGATGGTCCGCGGATGACATCCACTCGGCCCAGGCTGGCGAAGTCTATGTCATCGAGGATCGTTTGACCTTCGGCGTCGGTGATGGGGATGCCGTTGATGTACGCCTTGTATCCGGTGCCGGTGAAGTTGCCGGCATCGCCCGTGTTGCTGTAGCCACGGATGCGAATCGTCTGTCCACCGGACATGCTGCGCCGCTGCATGTAGATCCCGGGCGTGAGATTGATCGCGTCCTGGAGGAAGAGGCCCGTGCTCCTCTGCAGCTCCTGCGGTTGCAGGGTGGTCGTGGCGGCGGGCCGCTGTACCGCTGGCTGCTCGGCGCTGCCGACTACGTTGACCGCGCCGAGCACCTGTGCACCGGTCCGGAGCGCGACGTGCACGCGCTGTTCGCAGCTCGATATCGTGCGGTAGAGAGTCTCGTAGCCGCTCTTCCTGAACACGAGCGTGGTAGCGCCGGTGCAGGGAAGGGAGAACTCGCCGTTCGCGTTCGTATAGCTGCTCGCGCCTCCCCCCGAATCCGCCACGGCCACATTGGCCAGCCGTGTACCGGAAGTGGCATCCGAGACTGTACCTCGCACCTGCGCCTGCAGCGAGGTCCCCGCACCGAGAAAGAGGAGCATCATGGGGACGATCGTGAGCGGATGTTTCATAGTCGACAGATTTGTTCGAATGGGAGGAGGATCGCCCCGCCGCGCGTCCTGCTCGCGCAGCTCGGTCGGGCAGACTTTCGATGCCGGATAAATGTATATGGATCCCCTACGATCCGGCGGTACCTCCCCCTTACGTCGCCGCCCGCCCGTTTGTTGACGCAGCCTCCCTCTCACTCTCTCTTGACCCCCACCGCCCCGCGCACGAGACTGAACTCATGATCCACACCGCTGCTTCGCTCGCTCATACGGTGAAGGCGCTCTGCATCTGTTGTATCGCGCTCGCCCTCGAGAGCGCTGCGCGCAGCGACCACCGACCGGCCGGTACGACTGAAGATCCCTCTGTTTCCGCGGCGCGCGGCACGGCGCACATCGCCGGGAAGCACGACTGGGCCATGTTCGGCTGGGATGTCGCGCGTTCCAGCGCACCGGACGTCCCTGCCGGTATCGATGCCGGCAACGTGTCGTCGCTCGTACGGCAGCAGGTGGATATCGAGGGGATCGTGGATGCTTCGGTCATCTACCTGCACGACGTGCGCGTGAAAGACGCCTCGCACGACGCGTTCTTCATGACGACCACGTACGGAAAGACGATCGCGGTGGACGCCGCCGACGGCGTGGTCCTCTGGACGTATACCCCTCCCGGCTTCGATTCGTGGGAGGGCACGGCGCAGATCACCAACTCCACTCCCGTCGCCGATCCGGGACGCGAGTTCATCTACGCCGCCTCGCCCGACGGTCAGGTCCAGAAGCTCTCCGTGAACGATGGCCGCGCCGTCTGGCGCACCGCGGTCACACTTCTCCCGAGACGCGAAAAGATCGCGTCGCCGCTCGGCTACTGGCACGGACGCGTGATCGTGGTGACCGGCGGCTACATCGGCGACGCTCCACCGTATCAGGGACACGTCGCGATCTTGGACGGCGCGAGCGGCCGACTCGTGCACGTCTGGAACTCGCTCTGCAGCGACCGCAGGGGACTCATAGCACCGGAGAGCTGCCCCGAGAGCGGCTCGGCGATCTGGGGACGCGCCGGCGCGGTGATAGACTCCACCTCCGGCAACATCTTCGTCGCCACGGGCAACGGCCGCTGGGATGGCCGCACCTACTGGGGCGATGCCACTCTGCAGCTCGACTCCAACGCTACGGAGCTGCTCGGGAACTACACGCCTCCCAACACCGACGAGCTGGCCGCGCGCGACCAGGATGTCGGTTCCACTTCGCCCGTCCTGCTGGGCGACGGCTACATCGCCCAGGGCGGGAAGGACGAGCGAATCCGCGTGCTGAGCGAGAAGCTGATGCACGGCCCCGCCGCGCACCGCGAACAGCCGCTGCAGGAGGTGCCCACTCCATCCGGAACGCGACTCTTCACCGCACCCGCGGTGCTCCGCACGGAGAAGGGAACCTGGCTTTTCGCCGCCGA
>DASSNL010000090.1:0-6601 GCA_035688075.1 Gemmatimonadaceae bacterium | reverse complement strand
CGAGCTCCTCGCGCGCTCGCTCTCCTGGCTCCTCAAGGAACAGGGGTACGACGTGTCGCTCGCGCCACGGGGGAGCCGCCTCATGGAGCAGCTCGACGCGCACGACCCTGACCTGCTGATGCTCGACATCCTCGATGGCGGCGACGACGGCCACCAGCTCCTTCGCGAGATAAGCGCGGACAAGCGGTGGCGCGACATACCCGTTCTCGTGACCTCCACGCTCCCGTGCGACCAGGCCATCTCGCGCCTTCTCGAGAGCGGAGCATCCGACTTCGTCGGCAAGCCCTTCAACGTTCGCGAGCTCGTGGCCCGCATCAGCGCCCAGCTCCGATCTCGCCAGCAGCTGCTCAGTGCGCGTTCCGACCTCCACAGCACACGCGCGGAGCTGGCCAGTGCGCGCGCGCAGGTCGAGAGCGGCCGCAAGATAGTGGACATCCTCCACGAGGTTACCGGCGATTTCTCCTCCGACGAGCTCTACAACGTCCTCGTTCGCCGCGTCGCGCGCGCCCTCGACATCTCGCACTGCTCTCTCATCCTCGCTCGTTCCGACGACGAAGTAGGGCTCGTAGCGGCCGCGTACGAGGCGCAGGGGCTCGCCCAGGTGGAGATCCACCTCGATCGCTACCCCGAGATCAGGACGGCGCTGGCCACGGGGAAGCCGATGTTGATCGAGGACGTGGATCAGAGCCCACTCTACAACGACGTGCGGCTCGATTGGGCGGCGCAGGGAACGCTGATCCCTTACCGCTCCGTAGCCGCTCTCCCATTCCGCCTCGACGGCGAGCAGTCGGGCGTGATCTTCCTCCGCACGCTCCTCGACGAGCCGCCGCTCAGGCAGACGGACGTGGAGTTCGCCGAGATGGTGATCCGTGCCGCCGTCGCGGCGATCCGCCGTGCACAGCTCATCGAGGCGACGCGCGCCGACCGGGCGCGGCTCGAAGTGCTTGCGCTCACCGATCCGCTCACGCACACTCACAATCGGCGCGCGCTGGTGGAGCGGCTCACCGAAGAGCTCGAGCGCGCGCGCCGCTACTCGCTCGACCTGGCGCTTCTGATCGTGGACCTCGACCACTTCAAGACGGTGAACGATTCGTACGGCCACCTGGTGGGCGACGAGGTATTGCGCGGCGTCTCGGCGATGCTGCAGCGCGAGGCGCGCGCGGTGGACGTGGTGGCGCGCTACGGCGGCGAGGAGTTCATCGTGATTCTGCCAGAGACAGCGGCCGAGGGTGCGATCGCGCTGGCAGAGCGCATTCGCGAGCGCATCTGCAATTCCCCGCCGGTCCCCGGCGGCGCGTACGGCTGGCTGCGCGTGACGGTGAGCATCGGCGTGGCCACGGTTCCTTCCTCGCACGCGAACTCGCCCGAGGAGCTGATCGCCCTGGCCGACGAGGCGCTCTACCGCGCCAAGGCCGAAGGCCGCAACCGGGTCTGCGTGGCCTGACATGAAGCGCTTCGCCGCCTTCGAGCCGCCGGAATACCTGGCGTGGGAGCGCGACGAGGCGGTGATGCGCGACTACTCTGCCACGCTCGAGCGCGACCCGGAGCGCAGGCGGATGGTGGAGCGGCTGGGCGAGGCGGAGCTGCTCGACATCTACCGCGGGCTGGCGCGCAACCGGCTCACCGACATCACGCTCAAACGCATGGTTCGCCAGGGCGTGATCTCCAAGGCATGGCTCGGCACTGGTGAGGAAGCAGCCACCATTGGCCCCGTGCACGCGCTGCGGCGAGCCGGCGACGACCACGACGTGGTGGCGCCAATGATCCGGAACGGAGGCGCCGGCCACGAGCTCGGGATGCCGGTGGCCGACATCATCCGCGCCTACATGGGGACGTTCGACGGCCCCTCGCATGGGCGCGACGGCCACTACGGCGATCTCTCCAGGGGGATTCTCCCGCCGATCAGCCATGTGGGAGACGTGGTCCCCGTGGTCACGGGGATCGCGCTCTCGCTGCGCGCGCGAGGAACGGACTCGGTCGCCATGACGTGGATAGGTGACGGAAGCACCAAGGCTGGCGTCACGCACGAGGGGCTCAATTTCGCCGCGGTGCGCCGTGTTCCGGCGATCTTCATCATCCAGAACAACCAGGTCGCGCTCGGCACTCGCCTCGAGCAGCACCACCTGGCCGCGGGAAGCGGCAACTTCGCCGACTGGCCGCGTGCATACGGGATGTGGGGCGGCGTGTTCGACGGGAACAACGTACTCGACGCCTACGCGCTCGCTGCCCTCGCGGTGGAGCGCTGCCGTGCGGGCGAGGGGCCGGCACTCCTCATTGCCGAGACCTTCCGCATGGGCGGCCACGCCACGCACGACGAGGCCGAGGCGAGGCGGACCTTCCCGGCGGAGCTCTTCAGCGAGTGGGGCGGACGCGACCCGATCGCCCTGTACGAGGAGTACCTGGTGGATCGCGGCATCCCGCGCGACTCGCTCGCGGCAGCCGAGGCCGAGGTCACGGGGGAGGTGGAGCGCGCCGAGGCCGAGGCGCTCGAGAGCCGGAAGGAGCGGATGCCGCGTGGCGAGAGCGCGGTAACGGGCGTCTATTCCGGATGAGACTCCGCTTCGCTACCACTCCTCGCATCCCGACCCTCCCGACGCTCGTGCTGGCAGCGTCGATCGCGGCGCTGCTACCGCGTGCCGGGCACGCACAGGAGCTGCTCGCCCGCGCCGACTCGCTCATGAACGCCGGTCGCGTGTTCGCGGCCGAGTCGATCTTCTACTACATGGTCAGGCGCGACCCTCGAAACCCGGCCGCGCGGCTGGCGCTGGGGAAGTACCTCGCCGCGCGCGGCGCGCTCAAGGTTGGTGCGGTGCTCATGGAGGAGGCGCGCTACTTTGGCGGTGATCCGGCCACGGTGGCCAACGCGCTCGTTCCCGTGTACGAGCAGCTCGGTGACTACGCATCGCTCGCCGCGCTTCCCGCTTCGCCGCTGGACTACGCGGAACGGCGCAGAGCCGAGTGGCTGCGCGATCACCCTCCCGGCGTCGTGGGCCCCGACTCCGCGATCGCGAAGTACGAGGTGAACGACACGCATCTGCTCGGAGAGCTTACGCTCGGCATCGGAGCCGACAGCGTGCGCGCGGTGATCGAGGGACGGGTGAACGGCCTGGTGCTCGACACCTCGTGGATCAGGCGCGATGGCTTCGTGCGCTTCGCGTCGCGTGGTGAGCGCGACCCGAGCAAAGTGGCCGCGGTCGCACGGGAGATACGCCTGGGAGAGATCACGCTCACGGACGTTCCGGTGCGATTCGAGCCGCTGCGTTCGGCCGGGACCGCATTTCTCGGGCTCGATGTACTGGGCGCTCTGGCTCCGACCTTTCATCCCGCGGCGGGACGGATGCTGCTTCGCAAGGACGGCCGCGTCTCCGACCAGGAGCCCGGATTCCGGATACCTACTCTGGCCACCGATGCGGGTGTCTTCGTCGTGAAGACGCAGACCATATTCCCCGTGGGACACCCTGACATCCAGCAGGTTCTCCGGCATCGCGAGTGGACGCTGAACCCCGGGCGCGGCGAGATCATCGTGCCCACGGGCGACTGACGAGCGCTCCCATCGTTTATCCGGATCTTTCGAGCACCGCACGTGAAGCGTTAAGTTGAAGGGCTCATCAATAAAGATCCTGGTAAAACAAGGAGAACTCATACATGCGGATGCTCGTTCTGGGGGCAGGGCTGCAGGGCTCGGCCTGTGCGTACGATCTCTTGCGGAACCCTGAAGTCACCGAGGTGCGCCTCGCCGACATAAACATCTCGAATCTGCCGGCCTTCCTGGCGCCTCTCTCTGGCAAGCGGTTGATTCCTACCCCCCTCGACGTCCGCGACAAGGAAGCCACTCTGGCGCTCATGCGCGAGAGCGAAGCGGTGATGAGCGCGATCCCCTACTATTTCAACGGCGACCTCGCCAAGCTGGCCGTGCAGGCGGGGACCAACTTCTGCGATCTGGGCGGCAACACCGAGATCGTTCTCGAGCAGCGGAAGCTCGACGCGAAGGCCAAAGAGAAGGGGTTGAGCGTGATCCCGGATTGCGGGCTCGCGCCGGGGATGGTGAACATACTCGCTCAGTACGGGATCGAGCAGATGGACGAAGTGGAGTCGGTGAAGATCTACGTGGGTGGGCTTCCACAGCACCCCGAGCCGCCGCTCAACTACCAGATCGTGTACTCGCTCGAGGGAGTGCTCGATTACTACACCACTCTCTCCTGGGTGCTGCGCGACGGGAAGCGTACGCAGGTGAAGGCGCTCTCCGAGCTCGAGACGGTGGAGTTCCCCGAGCCCGTCGGAAAGCTCGAGGCGTTCCACACCGCTGGCGGACTTTCCACCATGGCCGACCGCTACGAGGGAAAGATCCCGACCATGGAGTACAAGACACTTCGCTACCCGGGTCATGCGCACATCATGGAGGCGATCCGTGAGCTCGGCGTGCTCGATCTCGAGCCCGTGGAGGTGAAGGGAGTGAAGGTGGCGCCGCGCGATGTGTTCGTGGCGACTGCCGGACCGCGGCTCACGAAGCCCGATGGAAAGGACCTCGTGGCGCTTCGGGTCATCGTGTCGGGGAAGAAGGGTGGGAAGGCGAAGAAGGTGGGCTGGGAGCTCATCGACTACTACGATGCGGAGCACGGAATCAGCGCAATGGAGCGGACCACCGGCTACTCGCTGTCGATCACCGGTCAGATGCAGGCGCGCGGCGAGGTGAAGAAGGGAGTCAACACTCCCGACGAATGCATGCCCGCAAAGGAGTACATCGACGCGCTCGCCGAGCGGGGCATCAAGTTCAGGGAGCTGTGATACGATGAGCGCGGAGACCCGCGGCAGGTGGTGGCGGCGGCTCGTGCCGCTCCTGCTCATCATCCCCTTCATCGGGACGCTCTGGGTCTCCTCGTACGCCTCGCTCCAACCGGAGCTCTGGGGCATTCCGTTCTTCTACTGGTATCAGTTTCTCTGGATCGCGATCGGAGCTTTTCTCACGATCGTGGTCTATCTCGTGGAGCGATCGGAGGAGAAACGGGAACGGTGAACGTCACGGCGCTGGCGGTCGCCGTCGCGCTCTTCGCGCTGGTGACGGTGCTCGGCTTCGTCGCCGCGCACTGGAGGCGCGGCGATCTCGACCTCCTCCACGAGTGGGGGCTCGCCGGCGGCCGCTTCGGGACCGTGGTCACCTGGTTCCTGCTGGGCGGCGATCTCTACACCGCGTACACGTTCATAGCCGTCCCCGCGCTGGTGTTCGGCGCGGGTGCGATCGGCTTCTTCGCGGTGCCGTACACGATCATCGTGTACCCGTTGGTGTTCGTCACCATGCCGAGGCTGTGGTCCGTGTGCCGCGCGCACGGTTACGTGACGCCGGCGGATTTCGTGCGCGGGCGCTACGGCAGCAGCACGCTCGCGCTCGCGATCGCAGGCACGGGAATCCTCGCCACCATGCCGTACATCGCGCTGCAGCTCGTGGGGATCCAGGTAGTGATCGCGGCGCTCGGGATCACGGGAACTGGGCTCATGGGCGACCTTCCGCTCATCATCGCCTTCGTGATTCTGGCGGCGTACACCTACTCGAGCGGCTTGCGCGCTCCGGCGCTGATAGCGCTGGTGAAGGATCTGCTGATCTTCGTGACCGTGATCGCTGCGGTCGTGATCATTCCGGCGAAGCTCGGTGGCTACGGCGCAGTCTTCGCCGCGGTGCCGAAGGAGAAGTTGAACCTCGCCCCGGCGCAGTACGGCTCGTACGCCACGCTCGCGCTGGGCTCCGCGCTGGCGCTCTTCCTCTACCCGCACTCCATCACTGGAGTGTTGAGCAGCAGCGGGCGGAAGGTGATCAAGCGCAATGCGGCCTTTCTTCCGGCGTACAGCTTTCTCCTCGGGCTGATCGCGCTTCTGGGTTACATGGCGATCGCCGCGGGGATCAAGCCGGATGCGACGTACGGAACGCAGTGGGCCGTGCCCGCGCTTTTCGATGCGATGTTCCCCGACTGGTTCACCGGGGTGGCGTTCGCGGCGATCGCGATCGGCGCGCTGGTGCCTGCGGCGATCATGTCGATCGCGACGGCGAACCTCTTCACGCGGAACATCTACAAGGAGTATCTCCGTCCCGGTGCGACGCCGCGCGACGAGGCGAGGGTGGCGAAGCTCGCATCGCTCGTGGTGAAGTTCGGCGCGCTCGTTTTCATCCTCGCCCTGGAGAATGCGCGGCAGGAGGCGATCGACTTCCAGCTGCTCGGTGGAGTGTGGATCCTGCAAACATTCCCGGCGGTGATCTTCGGGCTTTACACCCGCTGGTTTCACCGCTGGGCGCTGCTCGCCGGTTGGCTGGTCGGGATGGTGACCGGCACCGCGATGGCCGCCTCGCAGCACTTCACGGCAATCTACCCGCTGCAGATCGGCGGCTTCGATCTGCGGGGCTACAGCGCGTTCTATGCATTCATCGCGAATGTGATCGTGGCGGTGGTAGCGAGCGCGGTGCTCAACGCGATGGGTGTGTCGCGCGGGCAGGATGAGACGGTGGGGAGCGATTACGTGAGCGACGGGGTCAGGTCTTTAATTTCGAGCGAGCGCGACAGCGGAGCTGTCGCGCTCGCTCGAAATTAGAGCGGTTCCGGCTTCAGTTGGCAGA
>DASSNL010000026.1:0-2103 GCA_035688075.1 Gemmatimonadaceae bacterium | reverse complement strand
GCTGCCGTGTAGATCGGGCGGATGCGCGGCGAAGGACAACACTCCTTACCTGGGGAGATCTCGCCTTACGCCCTAACGGGCGACGCCGGAGGGCGGAGCGAGAAGTCAGCAGAGGCCGTAGTAGCGATCGCGAAGCCGGCGGCGACGGGGAGTCGAACCGTCGGAAGCTCAACGACGTGAAGGGCCGAATGAAAGGGAGAGCGAAACGACCGTGAGTCTCAAACGTGCCAGGCGCCAGACGTCCACACAAATGGAGCTCGCGCTGGAGCGGAGGGGTGAAACCCCAACGCGACAGCGAAGCGGCGAAGCACCGACGGCGACACGCGGAAACGAACGCTCGGGAACCGACCACCTCATGGAAGAGGTGGTCGAGCGCAGCAACATCGAGGCAGCGATCAAACGAGTACGGAAGAACAAGGGTGGACCGGGGATCGACGGGATGACGACGGATGAGTTACCGGAGTATCTGGCGGAACACTGGGAGGAGCTGCGAGCGCAACTGCTCGACGGCAGCTACCAGCCTCAGCCGGTACGAAGGCACGCGATTCCGAAGAGCGGCGGCGGAGAGCGACAGCTCGGAATTCCGACGGCGCTCGATCGCGTCATCCAGCAGGCGATGCTGCAAGTCCTGCAACCACGATTCGATCCGACCTTCTCGCGGCACAGCTACGGCTTTCGGCCAGGGCGACGAGCGCACGATGCGGTGCGGGCGGCGCAGCAACACATCCGGGCGGGGCGCCGATGGGTGGTCGACGTGGACCTGGAGAAATTCTTCGACCGGGTCAACCACGATGTGCTGATGGGAAAGCTGGCGCGACGAATCGAGGACAAGCGGATGCTCGGGCTGATCCGGCGCTACCTGTCGGCGGGCATGATGGCCGACGGCGTGTCGACGGAGCGATACGAGGGAACGCCGCAAGGCGGCCCACTATCGCCGCTCTTGGCGAACGTGCTTCTCGACGAAGTGGACCGCGAGCTGGAGCGACGCGGGCACGCCTTCGTCCGTTACGCCGACGACTGCAATGTGTACGTGCGGTCCAAGCGAGCGGGCGAACGAGTGATGGCGTGTCTGCGGCGCCTGTACGGAAGGCTCCGACTCAAGGTCAACGAAGAAAAGAGCGCGATCGCGAGGCCATGGGAGCGGAAGTTTCTGGGATACAGCTTTCGGCTGTCGCCCAGTGGCGAGGTCCTGAGGTGTATCGCGCCGAAGGCAATCGAAGCCATGAAGGCGCGCGTACGCCAAATGACGCAACGGCACGGACGAAGCATTTCGTCGATCGTGAAGGAACTCTCGAGCTACTTGCGCGGCTGGAAGAACTATTTCGCGCTGACGCAGGTGCCCGAGGGATTCGACGGAATCGACGGATGGATTCGACGACGCCTGCGCGCCATCCACCTCAAGCAGTGGAAGAACTCGTGGACGGTCTGCCGCGAGCTTCTGGCGAGGGGAGTATCGATCCACCTCGCTCGAGCCGCGGCGGCGCACCACAAGCGCTGCTGGAGAATGGCCCGCCACAACGCGCTCCAAGTCGCCTTCCCCAACCGCTACTTCGACGAAATCGGAGTGCCGAGGCTCGCTGCGTAGACCTCAACCTTTCAAACCGCCGGATACGGACCCGTACGTCCGGTGGTGTGGGAGGGGCGCGACGGGCGATTCCCGCCGCCCCCTATCCCGATCGCGAAGTTCGAGTGCGCCCCGTGCCGCGCGCAGCGAAGCGAGCACGGCGTAAGGCGCACGTCCGCTGCGAGGCGCTCCGACGCCCGGCCGCGTTCCTAGTAGTTGTCGCGGTCGGCGGCCCAGCGGCCGCCTTCCACGTCGTCTTTGAGGTAGCCCCAGCGGCCCTCGAGGTGTTGGCCGTCGGGGGAGAGCTGCATGAAGCCGCGGCCGGTCTGGTGCGGCACGCGCTGGCTCCAGATGAAATGCCAGACGTCGCCGTCGAGGTCGCCGGTGAGGCCGCCCTCGCGGTAGCCGGTGAAGGTGCCGTGGACGTGCTTGCCCTCCTGGATCAGCTCCATGCGGCCCCAGGTCGAGTCCCAGTTGCCGGCGAAGCTGATGCCGGCGGGCAGCGGACGCGGCTCGGGCCGGTCGAAGCCGGCGCAGCC
>DASSNL010000024.1:0-17500 GCA_035688075.1 Gemmatimonadaceae bacterium | reverse complement strand
GTACATTCCGCCCATGCCGCCGGGGCCGCCGGCCGGCATGGCGGGCTTGTCCTCCTTCTTCTCCACGACCAGCGCCTCGGTCGTGAGGAGGAGCGCCGCGATCGAGGCGGCGTTCTGCAGCGCGGTGCGAGTGACCTTGGTGGGGTCGATCACGCCGGCCTGCATCAGGTCCTCGTACGTGTCGGTCAGTGCGTTGTAGCCGAAGCTGTCGTCCTTGGCCGTACGCACCTTCTCGAGCACGATGGAGCCCTCACCGCCCGCGTTGTGAACGATCATGCGGAGCGGCTCCTCGATGGCGCGGCGGATGATGTCCACGCCGATCTGCTCGTCGGTGTCCTCGAGCTTGAGGTTCTTGAGCGCCTTCTGCGCACGCACGAGCGCCACACCACCGCCGGGGACGATTCCCTCTTCCACCGCGGCACGCGTGGCGTGCAGCGCGTCCTCGACGCGAGCCTTCTTCTCCTTCATCTCCGACTCCGTCGCCGCACCGACGTTGATCACCGCAACGCCGCCGGCGAGCTTCGCCAGACGCTCCTGCAGCTTCTCCTTGTCGTAATCGGAGGTGCTCTTGTCGATCGCGACGCGGATCTCCTTCACGCGGCCCTGGATCTTGTCCTCGGCGCCAGCGCCGTCGATGAGCGTGGTGTTGTCCTTGTCCACGACGACGCGCTTCACGCTACCGAGATCGCTCACTACCGCGTTCTCGAGCTTGAAGCCGACTTCCTCGCTGATCACCTGGCCGTTGGTGAGCACCGCGATGTCCTCGAGCATCGCCTTGCGGCGATCGCCGAAGCCGGGCGCCTTCACGGCGGCGACGCGAAGCGTGCCGCGGAGCTTGTTGACCACGAGGGTGGCGAGCGCCTCGCCCTCGATGTCCTCGGCGATGATGAGCAGAGGCTTGCCCATCTGCGCGACCTTCTCGAGGATCGGAAGGAGGTCCTTCATCGACGCGATTTTCTTGTCGTGGATGAGAACCAGCGCGTCCTCGAGGACGGCCTCCATCTTGTCGGGATCGGTCACGAAGTAGGGCGAGAGGTAGCCGCGGTCGAACTGCATACCGTCCACGGTCTCGAGCGTGGTATCGAGGCCGCGGGCCTCTTCGACGGTGATGACGCCGTCCTTGCCGACCTTCTCCATCGCCTCGGAGATGAGGTCACCGATCTCCTTGTCGTTGTTCGCGGAGATGGTGCCGACCTGCGCGATCTCCTTCTTGCCGCTGGTGGGGATGCTGATCTTCTTCAGCTCCTCGACAATCGCCGCGACTGCCGCGTCGATCCCGCGGCGGATCGCCATCGGGTTGGCGCCGGCGGTGACGTTCTTGAGACCCTCGCGGTAGATCGCCTGAGCGAGCACGGTGGCGGTGGTGGTGCCGTCGCCGGCGATGTCGGAAGTCTTGGTCGCGACCTCCTTCACCATCTGCGCACCCATGTTCTCCAGCGGATCGGTGAGCTCGACTTCCTTGGCGACCGTCACGCCGTCCTTGGTGACGGTAGGAGCACCGAACTTCTTGTCGATGACGACGTTCCGTCCCTTGGGACCGAGGGTGACCTTCACCGCCTCGGCGAGCTGGTCGACGCCGCGCTTGAGAGCAGCGCGCGCGTCGGTGTTGAAATGAAGTTCCTTGGCAGCCATATGACCGTATTCGAGTTGGTGTTTGATGATCGTGCGCGGGCGCTACGCGGATCGCGCGCGCCGCGGCGGCTTCAGCCCACTACAGCGAGGACGTCCGACTCCTTCAGGATCAGGTACTGCTCGCCGTCGAGGGTTACCTCGGTGCCGCTGTACTTCCCGTAGAGCACCTTGTCGCCAACCTTGACGTCCATCGGCACGCGCTTGTCCTTCTCGTAGCGGCCGGGGCCGACGGCGACGATCTCGCCCTGCTGCGGCTTCTCCTTGGCGGTATCGGGGATGTAGAGCCCCCCGCGCATCTGCTCGCTCTCCTCGAGCGGCTTCACGACGACACGATCGGCCAGCGGCGATACCTTCACCGCTGCCGCACTCTTGGTGGCCATAGGTCGCGATTCTCCTCAGTATGGGTTCACGATGACTCTGGGGTACCATGACTGTTAGCACTCTCGCCCGGAGAGTGCTAACCAGATGGCGAAGTTATACGCGCTGGGCCAGAGCGTCAAGCCCGGCCCCCGGGGGTGCGACATACCCTCTAACTCGGCTATTTATAGCGCTTTAGACGGACTCAGCGCTTGGCCGCCAGGAGCTCGTACGCGAGTCGCAAACCGTGGAGCGTGAGGAACGGTTCCACGCAATCCACCTCCCGACAGAGCGGCGCCATCAGCTCCGCCAGGCCGCCGGTGGCGATCACCCGCGGTGTGCGACCGTTCGGCCACTCCCCCTTGATCCGCCGCACCAGGCCATCTATCGCGTCGGCGGCGCCGAGCACCACGCCCGCGCGAATGCACTCCTCGGTGCGCGTGCCGATCACCTTCGCCGGCGGAACGAGTGCGGTGGCTGGTAGCTTCGACGTGCGGCGCACGAGAGTGTCCGCCGAGGTGCGCAGGCCTGGAGCGATCACGCCGCCCAGGAAGACTCCTTCGGCGGTGATGCAGTCGTAGGTGGTGGCGGTGCCCAGATCCACGACAATCGTGTCGCAGCCATGGATGCGACTCGACGCGAGCGTGTTCACCAGCCGGTCCGCGCCCACGGTGAGCGGCTCGTCGACGCGGAGCTCGATCGGAAGGGGCGAGCTCGCGTCCACCATGATCGGGCTCACCCCGAGCCACGACTCGCACGCCTCGGAGAGCGGCGCGTTGATAGGGGGCACGACGGAGCCGATGGCTGCGCCGTGAAGGTCAGCCGCGCTGATGCCACGCGCCTCGAGAAGCCCTCGCAGGAGGAGCCCGAACTCGTCGCTCGTGCGCGCTACGTCCGTCATCACGCGCCAGTGCGCGCGGAGCTCCTCGCCGTCGAAGACGCCGATGGTGGTCTCCGTGTTCCCTACATCGAATGCCGCGATCACTGTTCCTCCTCCAGGACTAGAGAGCCGGAGCGGAAAGAAAGATCACCGGCGGCGGTGCCCACGAGGAGCGAACCGTGCGCGTCGATTCCTTGCACCACTCCCGGCACCGGCGCTGTGCAGCGGCGCCCGCGCGCCATGTCTCGCGCGGCGAAGCTCTCGAGCTCGCGCTCCTCTAGCGGTCCACTCGTGGCCGCTGCCTCGCGCAGCGCAGGGACGAGCGCCGAGAGCACCGCCACGCGGTCGGTCCCCGGCCGCAGCGCGGAGACGGCTCGATCCACGTCCGATGGCGCCACCACGTTTATCCCCATCCCGAGCGCCGCCCAGTCCAGCCGCTGGTCGCGCCAGCGCGTCTCCACCAGTATCCCCGCCAATTTCCCCTCCTCCACGTACAGATCGTTGGGCCACTTCAATCGTACTACCGCCGGCGCCCACCGGTCGAGCACTCGCGCCGCGGCCAGACCGAGCCGGATGGAGAGCAGCTCCACCGTTGCGGGGTCACCAGGACGCTCCAAAATGGTGAGCCAGATTCCGCTCCCCGGCCGCGACGCCCAGCGCCTCCCCGCCCTCCCGCGCCCCGCCGTTTGCTGCTCGGCGACGATCAGCGTTCCGGCCGGCGCGCCCTCCGCGCCCAGCACATGTGCCACATCGAGCGTGGAGGTCACCACGTCGCACAGCGCCACACGCGGAACGCCGAGGAGCGATTCGAGATCACTCTCCGAACGTCCGTCGTAGAGCAGCTCAGCCACGCGCGAAGACCACCGCAAGCACCACCAGGCCGAGCACCACGCGGTAGATGGCGAAGATCCCGTAGCTGTTGCGCGTCACGAAACGGAGGAGCACCGCGATCGCGAGCCAGCCGCTCACGGCCGACGCGAGGACCCCCACGACGAGCGGGAGCGAGAGTCCGTTCGCCGCCAGAGCGTGGGGCACCTCGAGGACCGCGGCCGCGAGGATGATCGGCATGCTCATGAGAAAGCTGAACACCGCCGCGCTCTCGCGGTCGAAGGCATCGGCCCGTCCGGCCGTTATTGTCGCGCCGGAGCGCGACACGCCGGGGATGAGCGCGAAGACCTGCGCAATACCAATGAGCAGCGCATCCCACCAGCGCATCGCACCGAGTCCCTTCGAGCGGGGCGCGTAGCGGTCCACGATCCAGAGCGCCACGCCGAGCGCCATGAGCGCGCTCGCTATGAGCACGGGCGAGCGGAAGGTGGATTCGGCATAATCAGCGAGGAGCTGCCCGCCGATTCCACCGGGGATGGTGGCGATGATCAGGAAGACCACGCGCCGCTCGGATTCGGTCTCCACTCTCCGCTTGCGCACGATGGAAATCGCGGCCGCGATGAGCCGGACCCACTCCTCGCGGAAGTAGATGAGAACCGCGACGAGCGTCCCCACGTGAAGCGAGACATCGAAGGACAGCCCCGCCTCGGGCCAGCCGAAAAACCACGGCACGAGCGCGAGGTGGGCCGAGCTGCTGATCGGTAGGAACTCGGCGAGCCCCTGGAGTATGCCGAGCACCAGCGCCTGGAAGACGGTCATCTGTGGCGGTGAAGAGTCGTGAGGATGGAAGCGGTGCCGGGACGCACCGGGAGGAGAGCTGCGATCAGTGGTGCACCACCACGAAGGCACCCATGGCGCACAGCATGGCGATCTTGAAGACGAGCGGACTCCCGCGCCGTCCCTTCACCACGCACCAGCCGGCGTACGCTACAAGCGCAGCGGCGGGGAGGAGCGCGACGGCCAGGAGCGGCCGCGCCACAACGTACGGAATGAGGAGCAGAAGGAAGACGATCAACGATGCCACGAGGACAGCCGCCGCGAGCTCGCTTCCGGCGGTGACGGGGAGCGTGTTGCGCGATTCGGCGTCCGCCGGCGCATCCTCGATGTCCTTGGCGATCTCGCGAGCGAAGTGCAGCGGCGCGGCGATAGCTACGAGCACCAGGGCGTTCGCCGGATTGCCCGCCGCCCAGCCGCCGTACAGGAAGGGGAGCGAGGCGAGGAGCGCCACGGTCACGTTGCCGATGAGCCCAGCTCGTTTGAGGCCGGCGCTGTAAGCGTACATCAGCGCCACCACGATCACCGTGAGGGCGCCCAGTTGCGCGTCAACGCCCGACGCGAGCAGTACCCCCGCGAGCGCCGCGAGCGCAGCGAAGCGACGCGCTGCGACCACGGAGAGCCGCCCCGAGGGGAGCGGGCGCGCGGGGTGCGCGCGGCGGTCTATCGAGATGTCGGCGATGTCGTTCCAGGCGTTGGCCGCGGCGGTGAGCGGGAGCGCGGCGAGGACGGCGAAGGCGATAGGCCGCTCGTTCCCCCACCCCACCCACCAGGCGCCGAAGAGGACGCCCAGCGCCGCGATGAGAGCGTTCTCCCAGCGCGCGAGCTCGAAGAGTGCTCTAATCGAGCGTACGCTCATAGAACGCTTCGTACCGGGAGACGATGTCGTTGGTGGAGAAGCGCGCGCGCGCGTCGATGGCGGCAGCGGAGCTCATCTCCGACCAGAGAGCGCGGTCGCCGAGGATGGCGGTGGCCGCGTTGGCCATCCCTTCCACGTCGCCCACCTCGCGCAGCACGCCGGTCACGCCATCCTGTACCACCTCGGGGATCCCGCCCGCCCGCGACGCTACCACAGGGACGCCGCACGCCAGCGCCTCGAGCGCGCTGAGACCGAAAGACTCGCTCTCGCTGGGAAGGAGGAAGAGATCGGCGTTGGCGAGGAGCGGAGCCACGGCGTCGATCTTCCCGAGGAAGTAGACATCCTCGTTCACGCCGAGCTGGCTGGCCTCGTCTTCCGCCTGTACGCGCTCCGGCCCGTCGCCCACCATCACGAGCACGCTCGGCAGCGAGCTACGCACGCGCGCGAAGATCCGGATGACGTCGCGCACCCGCTTCACCGGGCGGAAGTTGGACACGTGCATCAGGATCGCGCGGTTGCGGCCGTACTGCTGCTGGAGGAAGCGCGGGTACGCGGAGCGGTCGAAGGTCACCGGATCCACGAAGTTGTGGATCACCTCCACCGCGCACCCGGTGCATCCGAAGGCGCGGTAAGTCTGCTCCTTCAGGAAATGCGACACCGCGGTGAGCCCGTCCGAGCGCTCGATCGAGAAGCGCGTGATCGGTTTGAACGAGGGATCCTGTCCCACCAGGGTAATGTCGGTGCCGTGGAGCGTGGTGATGATCTTGACGTCGGAGCCGCTGTCCTGAAGCATCTCGCGCGCGATCCACGCACTGGTCGCGTGCGGAATGGCGTAGTGTGCGTGGATGAGCTCGAGCCCATGCAGCCGCACGACCTGGTGCATGCGCACCGCGAGCGCGAGGTCGTAGGGAGGGTACTCGAAGAGCGGGTAGCGCACCACGTCCACTTCGTGAAAGAAGACGCGCGGGAGGAAGGCGGGGAGGCGGAAGGGCTGCTGGTAGGTTATGAAGTGCACCTCGTGCCCGCGCTCTGCGAGCGCGATCCCGAGCTCGGTCGCGACCGCGCCGGAGCCGCCGTACGTCGGATAGCAGGTGATGCCGATCTTCACCGGTTCCCCTCGTCATTGCGAGCGAACCAGGCCGACGCCGCGTCCAGCGCATCGGGTGAGAGCGGATCGAGAAAGGTCACGTCTTCGTTGCGGAGTTGGTTGCGAATCCAGGTGCGCTGTCGCTTGGCGTACTGCCGCGTGTCGATCACCGTGCGCTCGATGGCGCGCTCCCGGGAGGTGCGCCCTTCCACCAGATCGCGAACGGCGCGATACCCCGAAGCGTTCCAGGCGGGTGCGGCGGACGGAACCTCCGCCAGCAGCGAGGCGACCTCCGCCTCCCAGCCACCCGAGAGCATCTCGAGCACGCGCGCTTCGATCCTGCCGGCCAGCGCCGCCCCGGGATCGAGTACAAGATAGCGAGCGCCCCGCCGTGGCGCGCCGGGCGCGCGGCGGTGCCACTCGGAGATGGGAACGCCAGTCAGGAGCGCGACTTCGATGGCGCGCAGGAGCTGTGCTCGGCCGAGATGCGCGCGCGCGGGGTCGAGCGCACGCGTCCAGCGACGCAACTCGCCGGTGTCCAGCTCGGCGAGGCGCCCGCCGAGCGCGGCGCGACTCCCGGGATCGAGCGGCGGCTCGGCAAAGAGCGGCGCGACGAGCGCGCGGATGTAGAACCCGGTACCGCCCACCACGAGTGGCGTGCGCCCCGCAGCTCGGCTCTCTCTCGCCCACTCCTCTGCGGCGGCTGCCCACGACGCCGCGGAGTAGCGCTGGGTCGGATCCACGACGTCTATCCCGCGATGCGGGACAGCGGCGAGCTCCGCTCGCGAGGGCTTGGCGGTGCCGATGTCGAAACCGCGATAGATCTGCCGCGAGTCGGCGCTGACGATGGTGGTCGGAAAGCGTTCGGCGAGCACCAGGGCGAGCGCGGACTTTCCGGACGCGGTGGGTCCGGTTACGACCCGGAGCTCATCTTCTGCCAAAGCGCCGCTCCACCTCGTCCCAGCCGAGCCGCACGATGGTCGAGCGCCCGTGCACGTCGTGCGCGGGAAGACGTGTGGCGCGCAGCGCCACATACAGCGCGCGCATCTCTCCCTCCGAGAGCTGATCTCCGGCCTTCACAGCCGCCTTGCAGGCGAGCGTCGCGGCCAGCCGCTCGTGCTTCGCCGCCGAGCCGGCGAGGCGGTCGCCGGTGAGCGAGGCAAGAGTATCGCGCAGGCAGCGCTGCGCGTCGAAGCGTGGGTGCGGCATGGGCACCGCGCTCACGATGAGCGTGTGACCGCCAAAGCCCTCGATCTCGAAGCCGAGCTGCTCGAAGAGAGCACGGTGCTCGTCGAACGCCTCGGCCTCGGCGGGGCCAAGGTGCAGGGTGAGCGGAAAGAGCAGTCGCTGCGATGGCGCCTCACCGCTCTCGAGCGTCCCCATGAAACGCTCGTAGAGTACGCGCTCGTGCGCGGAGTGCTGGTCTATGAGCACCAATCCCTCCTCGCGCTCGAGCATCATGTACGTACGATTCAGCTGTACCAGCGGTGGAATGGGGTCGCTGCTGCCGGTCTCGGTGCCCATCCCGTGGCGCGCATCGTTCGCGGGGAGCGTTCCGCCCACCGTACCAGCGGCGCCAGCTGGCGCTTCGGCAACGTCGTATGGCGTCGCGCCGAAAACGGAGCCATCGGAATCCGTGACGGACGAGCGCAGCGCCTCCAGGTCCACCTCGGGTTCCGCATCTCGGGGAGCCCCACCGTTGGAGAAGCGCCACGGGGCGTAGCTCCCGCCCAGTGCCGCGGAAGCGTCGGCCCCGCCAAGCGCGCGGCGCACCACTCGCTCCACCGCACGCTCCACGGCCCAGCGATCGCGGTAGCGCGCTTCGGCCTTGGTGGGGTGCACATTCACGTCTATCGAGTCCGCGGGGAGGGTGAGCTCGAGGATCAACGTCGGGCGCGCTCCCGCCGGAATCGTGGAGCGATAAGCTGCCTCCGCGGCGCGCACGAGACCGTGATCGCGGATCGAGCGGCCGTTGATGCTCATGAAGAGCCGGCGTCCGCCACTCCCCACGTCGCCCGGCCGCTCCACGAGCCCCGAGAGCTGCAGCTCGCCGCTCACATCGTCCACCTCGAGCAAGCGCTCGGCGCGATCGGCCCCCCAGAGCGCGCCCACGCGCGCACGCAGCGAGCCGGCCACGGGGAGCGAGAGCGCCGGACGGCCGTCGTGTACCACCGTGAGTCGCACGTCGCGCCGCGTGAGCGCGAGCTGAGTGAGCACTTCAACTATGGCGCGCCACTCGGAGCGCGCAGAACGAAGGAAACGCTGGCGCGCGGGCGCATTGTAGAAGAGGCGTGCAACGGTCACCGATGTGCCGCGGCGTCGGGCGGCGTCGGCCACATCGAGCAGCGCGCCGCCGCTCATCCGGATGATCGTGCCGGCGCCGTCATCGGCCGCCGTATCGAGCTCCATCTCCGAGACCGAGGCGATGGCGGGGAGCGCCTCGCCCCGGAAGCCGAAGCTCACCACACCAACGAGGTCGCGCGCCTGGCGAATCTTGGATGTGGCGTGGCGCTGCACTGCGAGGAGCGCATCGTCGCGGTCCATCCCGACCCCGTCGTCGGCCACCCGGATGCGCGCACGACCGCCATCGTCCACGGTGATCTCGATGGAGCGCGCCTCGGCGTCGAGTGCGTTCTCCACCAGCTCCTTCACCACCGAGGCCGGGCGCTCCACCACCTCGCCGGCGGCGATCTGGTCGACGACGGCGCTCTGGAGGACTGCGATGCGGGGCATGCGCTAAGCTACCGGCGCCGACGGAAGAGCGTCAATCGCGCGCGATGCGATGGACCGACGTGCTGTCCGCCCATCCCGAACGTCCACCGGTGACGGAGATACGAAGCCAGGGGCCGTCGCGCTCCGTGACGCGCGCGAGGTCGCCCGCGTGCAGGCTCCCCTGGCTCTCCGACGCGAGCGCCGGGAGGATGCGCAGCCGCGTCTCGCGCGCGCCCACTACGAGATCGCGCGCCGCGAGCCGCGCATCGAGACTCGCCACCGCGGCGCCAAGAGCCACGGCGGCAGCGAGCGCGCTGAACGCGAGCGCGATGTCCCTTCCCTTCGCGCGACGAGCGATGAGCCAAGCGAGCGCGATCCAGGCGGCCGCCCAGAGCAGGAGGGCGGTAAGGGCGAGCGGGCCCGGCGAGAGCGAGGGGACGCCGGCCATCCCCGCGATGGTACCCGGCCCCGCCACGTCGAGCCGCTCGCGCACGTCACTAGCGCGCGGCTCGAGCCGGAGCGCGCGCTCCCAACCCGCTACCGCGAGCCCGGTGTCACCCGCTGCGAAGGAAGCGGTGCCGAGGTTTGCCCACGCGTCGGCCGCACGCGGCACTCGCTCGGCGACGGATGCGAAGTCGCGCGCGGCGAGGGCGTATTTTCCGCGGTGGTAAGCGTCCACTCCGCGTGCGTATCGGGCCGCATCGTCTCCAGCGATCGCGGCGTGCGCACCCGCTGCTATCCCGAGCACCAGGAGGGCGCCGAGCGCGGCTCCGCCGCGCACACGTCGGTCGCGGAAGCGGCGCGATTCCGCATCGACCGCGCGGTACACGCGTTCGGCGCGCGAAGCGAGATCGCCGCGCGCGGCAGCATCCGTGCTGAAGGCGGCGGCATCCAGCTCCTCGAGGAGCGCTGCCGCGCGCGCGGCGGTGTCGGGCGCCGCACCCGCACGACGAGCGTGGCGCGAGAGCCCGCGTGGATCGGCGAGCGAGCCAGCGGATACGCGCAGCCTTTGTGAGAGCGAGGCGAGGAAGGCGCGGCGCACCGCGCGCGCGTCGGTGGATGATGAGCGCGCGAGCTGGTTCAGCTCACGCCGCGGCGCGCGCGCGACCACGCGCCGGCGGCGCGGCCGCCGCACGACGGCCATCGCCACAGCGGGGGCCGGCGCGAGCACGAGCAGCCACCAGAACCCGGCACGCTGGTACGGCTCGGGTGGAAGTGCGCCACGGTACGCCGCGCGCACCGGCCAGGGAGAGCGCGACTTCGTACCCGGCTCCGCCGCGGCGAGCGAGCCCGGGGCGATCTCCAGCGCGAGGGCGGGGGCGCGCGCCACGGCGTAGCTTCCCTCGCGCGGATCGAAGTACGGGTAGCGGAGCTGGGGGAGAACGAGCCGCCCCTCGTGCAGCGGAGTGAGGAGCCAGTCGAACTCCTTCACGCCGCTCACGTTCAGCGAATCGGGCGAGAGCGTGACGCGCTCGCCTGCGGGAACTACAGTGACATCACGGACATCGAGTTGCGGGCGAGGGAAAAGCTTCACGTTGCCTTGCCCGGCTACGCTCACTGTGAGGCGCACGGCATCTCCCACGCGCGCCTCGGAGCTGTCCACGCGTGCGGCTATCGAAATGGAACCCACCGCTCCGTTCCACCCGGCGGGTCTCCCTTCGGCCGGCGGCTCGAGCACCACCACCGTCACACTGTCGCTCTGCAGCTCGAAGCTCTCCTCGCGGCTGAAGAAACTGTAGGAGAGCGGCATCGCGTAGACCAGCCGTGCGGGCGGGATCACCACCCGACCCGGCGCGAGCGGAAAGACGGCACGCTCGTAGACGTGCGCGATGTAGCGCAGCTGTCCGATCGTGCGAGCCGGGAAGCCGGAAATCGGCGCGGGCGGATCATACGCCATCATGCCGCGCATCTCGGGCGCTATCGCCTCCATGCGCCGGAGCCGGTCGCGCACGCTCCTCTCGAGGAAGACGCCCAGCTCGTACGTCACCTGCTCGCCCACGTAGACCGTGTCGGGGCGCACGAGCGCGCGGAAGTTCACGTCCTGGCTCGTGTCGATCACGGCCCGCGAGACGATCTCCGGCGTGCGCGTGGCGCTGTCGGCGCGCTGATGCCGATCCGGCCCGCGCACCCTGAGCCGGAAGCTGCGCGCGCTCGCCTGAGCCGCGAGCGCCGAGTGCGAGTGGAGCACCGCGGGCACGGGGAGCGCATCGGCGAAGCTCAGCGCGCAGCAGAGCGACGCCGTGCGAAGGAGCGCACGCACGCGCTTCACCAGTCCTTCCCTCCCGGCGGGCGCGCGGGCTGATTCTGCGCCTGCTGCTGCGCCTGTACATCGCGCTCCTCGCGAGCGGCGCTGTTCAGCAGCTCCTCGGCCTGCTGCCGATCCAGACCGCCGCTCTGAGGTTGCGGCTGCTGCTTGTTGTCGGCCGGGTTCTGCTTCTGAGCACTGGAGCCGCCTCCGCCGCCGCCCCCACCGCCGCCGCCACCGCCGCCGGACTTGTTGCGGTTGGCCAGCTCGTAATTCCACTTGGCGTCGTTCTCGTTGGGGCGCAGGCGCAGCGCGCGCTTGTAGGCGTCCACCGCGGCTGTGAAGTTCTTCTGCGCCGCCTCGCCCTTCGCCGCGCGCCCCTTGTTGAGGTGGATGAGGCCCAGGTTGTAGAGCGCGCGATAGCGAAGCTCCGAGTCGGTTGCGGCCGAGGCAGCACGCTCGAGCGCGGCCACCGCGTCATCGACCCGGCCTGCGGCGAGGAGCGCGGTGCCCAGATTGTATTCGAGGCGCGGCGAGTCGTTGCCCGATTCGATGGCGCGCTGGTAAGCTGCGGCCGCTTCCTTGTAGCGCCCCTCCGCAAAGAGCTTGTCACCGCGGGCACCCTCGTCCGCGAACGCGGTGCGCGGCAATGCGAGCGCAAGCAGCAGGAACGCGGCAGCCACGCGCGAGGCGGCCGGGAGACGCCTCCTCTGTGCACGCCTGTCCTGGAGCCATGTATCCGCGAGCACCAGGAGAAGCGCCGGAACGAGAAAGAGCTGGAAGCGCGGCTGGCGGTCGCGCCCCGCCTGCGCGGTGCGCGCCTGGCGCTTGAGTGAGGCGAGGGCGTTGCGCACCCGCGCCGCCTTGTCGGTGGACTGCGCGTCTATGAAAGTACCGCCGGCTGCCTCCGCCGCGGCACGAAGCATCTCCGGCGTGTAGCGGGTGATCACCACCTGACCATTCTCGTCGCGGTGCTGCGCGTTTCCCCGAGCGCCGGGCTCCGGGATGGTAGAGCCCTGCGTAGTGCCGAAGCCCACGGTAACCAGCGACACGCCCTGCTGCGCGGCGTATTCCGCGGCCGCCTTCACATCTTCCACCGGCTCGAACGCCTCGCCATCGCTCATCACCACAAGCGCGCGGTCGCTCCCCGTTTCCGTGGAAACGAGGAGATCGGTGCCCTGCCGGATGGCGCGCGCGAGCGAGCTGCCGGCCTGACCCACCACCGTGGGGTCGAGGTTGTCCAGGAAGAGCGAGAGCGCACCCTGGTCCACCGTGAGAGGAGTGAGGATGTAACTCCGGCCCGCGAACGCCACGAGTCCGAAGCGGTCACCACTGGATCCTGCCAGCAGACGGCGTGCCTCGTCCTTCATCCGCTCCAGACGATTGGGACGAACATCGGTGGCCAGCATGGACAGCGATGCATCGAGAGCGAGGACGATGTCAATACCGCTCCCACGTTGCACGTTACGCTCCACTCCCCAGCGGGGGCCGGCGAACGCGATTCCGGCGCAGAGCACGGCCGTGCCGAGGAGCGCCGCCCGCCGGCGCGGCGAGTGCGTGCTCCCGGGTGGCACCAGACGCTCGACCAACGGCTTCGCGCCGAGCCGCTGGAGCCGGCGCTCGCGCCTCCGGTACGCCGCGATGAGGAGCCACGCTACCGCGGCGGCGAGGATCGGCGTCAGTACCAGGAACCAGCGCTCCTCGAAGTACGGGATCATGGGAGCGGCCCTCGCCAGGCGAGGAGGATCGCTTCGAGCGCCAGCGCTCCGAGCGCGAGCGCGAGCGGCCAGCGAAAGCGCTCGGTGTAGCGCACGTAGGTGCGGCTCTGCACCGGCTCGCGCTCGAGCTGATCGATCTGGTCGTAGATTCGCTGCAACGCGGCAGCGTCCACCGCGCGGAAATAGCGGCCGCCGGTGGTACGCGCGACGTCGCGAAGGAGCGCCTCATCTATGTTCACCGGCCGGTACTCGTAGCGCAGGCCGGTGAGTCCGCGCGCCACCGGAACGGGAGCCACACCCTGCGTACCCGCACCGATCGTGTAGATCTTCACGCCTACCGCGGCCGCGGCCTCTGCGGCGGTGCGCGGATCGATGGATCCGCGATTGTTCTCGCCGTCGGTGAGGAGGATCATCACCTTCGAGTGCCCCGGCGCTCTGCGCAGCCGGTTGGCCGCCGTCGCGATCGCGGTGCCGATCGCCGTGCCGTCCTGCAGCTGCCCCGCCTGCAGGTTGTCCACGGCCGCCAGCACCACGGGATAGTCCACCGTGAGCGGAACCTGGGTGAGCGCCTCGCCGGCGAACGCCACCAGTCCGATGCGATCGCTACGGCGCTCGAGGATGAACTGCTTGACCTTGTCCTTCGCCACCTCCAGCCGGTTCTGCGGTTGGAAGTCCTCCGAGAGCATGGAGCTCGAGAGGTCGATAGCGAGGACGATGTTGATCCCCTGCGTGGAGATGTTTTCCGCACGAGCGCCGGTGCGCGGACGGGCAAGCGCCACGATCAGCCCAGCGATCAGGAGGTTGCGCAGCAGAAAGAGAGCGCGCGAGATGAAGCTCCCCGAGCGCGGACCGCGCGCGAGAACGTCGGTGCGCGAGAAGGTGACCGCGTCGGGCCGCCGGTGCCGGCGCCAGTACCACCAGGCGGGGAGCGCCAGGAGAAGGAGGAGCGCCAGCGGTGTCGCGAAGCCGAGCCCGGAGAGAGTGCTCATGCCGCCCTCCCAGCCTCGGCGTCCGCACCCTCGGCAGCAGCACGCGCGGCACGCTCCTCCTCGGCCTTCACCGCACTCTCCACGTCGTCGACCACGCCGCGTGCCTCGGCACCCAGCTCCCGCGCGCGTGCGCCGGTGACCGGCCTGCGCGCGAACTTGATCAGATCGCTCTCGGCGAGAAGCGGCGCCAGCCGCCGGGGATCCACCTCGGCGCGTCCGGCGACCGACGCCAGGAGCTCGCTGCTGGTGAGCGAGCGCTGCGCATCGTCGCCGAGTCGGGCGGCGAGATAGTCGCGTGCGGCGTCGGTGTTGAGCGCCACGTAGCGGCCGGGCTCACCCGCCTCTATCAGTCCGAGAGATGCGATTCGCTCGAACTCGCGCACAGCGGTCTCGTAGGCGTTCGCACCGGCGTTCTCCGGTGCGTGCCGGCGCCGGCGCCGCCACCACCAGAAGATCAGCGCGACGAGTGCGAGCGCCGCGAGCGCCGCGAGGAGCCAGTGCCACCAGGGACGCCCCGCCACCACGATGTCGCGGGCCGGCTTGGGAACTCGCAGCGTGCTGTCCGCGGGAAGCACGCTGCGCACGCGAACCGAGTCGCCGGTGATGGTGACACGGCGGTCGGCGCCATCGGTGGTCACCACGAGATCGCCCAGCCGCGACGCCTGCCACCCCGTGTCCCACGCCACCAGCGTGTAGACCGCGGTCTCCTCGGTGAAGGAGCTGTCCGGCGATTCGCGCAGCTCCCTCGGATCCACCGCCTCCACCGTGAGGCCGCTGTCGGGCCCCGGCGGGAAGGAGATCTGCGAGCCACGCGGCGCGCGCACGCGCACGAGAACCTGGAAGTGCTCGCCCACCGTCACGGTATCCGGACGCACGAGCACGCCCATCTGCACGGGCTGCGTTCCGGCGTCGGGTGGCGGTGCGGCGGGGAGCGTGTCCTGTCGCGGCGCGAAGAGCGCGAGCGAGGCGAGGAGGAGTTGCGCGATCACCGGCGTCGAATCCTCGTCTCGCGGCCGCGGAAGAAGCGGAGGAGCGCCTCCGTGTAGCTGCGGTCGGTGCGCACCGCTATCTCGTCTATGGCAAGTCGCCGCAGCAAGTGGGTGCGCGCCTCACGCTCGGAGCGTACCTCGCGCTCGAAGCGCTCGCGCACGATGCGCTCGCTCGTGTCGACGTCTACAGTAATACCGCTCTCCGGATCCACGAAGCGCACGAGACCCATGTCCGGGAGGGAGAGCTCGCGCGGGTCTTCCACGGTGACGGCTACCACGTCGTGGCGGCGGGAAAGGAGCTTGAGCGGCCGCTCGATCCCCGGCTCGAGGAAATCGGAAACGAGAAACACTATCGAGCGGTGCGGAAGCATCCGCGACAACGCGTCGGTGGCGGCTTCTATCGAAGTGCCGCGCCCTTCCGGCTCCCACGAGAGGATATCGCGCACCAGTCGCAGCACATGCTTGCGACCCTTGGCAGGCGGCACCACATGCTCCACCATGTCCGTGAAGAGCAGGACGCCAACGCGATCGTTGTTGCGGATGGCGGCCATGGCGAGCACCAGACTCAACTCGGTGGCCAGCTCGCTCTTGAAGCGCGCAACCGTGCCGAAGCGCTCGGAGCCGGAGAGATCCACGGCGAGCATCACTGTGAGCTCGCGCTCCTCCACGTAGCGCTTCACGTACGGGTGTCCCATGCGGGCGGTGACGTTCCAGTCGATGGAACGCACTTCGTCGCCCGGCTGATACTCGCGCACTTCGGCGAACTCCATACCCTGCCCCTTGAATACCGAGTGATACTCCCCGCTGAAAACGGAGTTCACGAGCCCGCGCGTACGCAGCTCGAGGAGTTTCACCTGGCGGAGGATTTCGGGGTCGGGGAGGAGGGAGCGTGCGCCAGACTTGCTGCCGTCCTTCGCGGGCGTGTCGGCGGGAGAAGATGCCTGCCCGGCCGCTCCCGCTTTCGCGGGGACGGCGCGAGCGTCGGCACGCGAGCGTCGGTCCCGCCGCCCGCCGATCACGGCGCCTCGATCGCCCCCAGGATGCGCCGCACTATCTCGTCGCTCGTCACCTCCTCCGCCTCCGCCTCGTACGTGGTGAGGACGCGATGCCGGAGGATGTCCGGCGCCATCGCCTTCACATCGTCGGGAGTCACGAAGTTCCGGCCGCGAAGGAATGCGTGCGCGCGCGAGCCCTGCGCCAGAAAGATCGTAGCTCGCGGGCTCGCGCCGTACTCGATGAGCGGACGCAGGTCGGGGAGCTCCGCCTCCTCCGGAGCGCGCGTGGCGTGCACGATGTCCACGATGTAGTCCATCACGCGGTCGTCCACGTACAGCTCGGCGATTCGCGCGCGCGCCTCGAGAATGGCGCGTGGCTCCGCCACGTGCTCCACCGCGATCGGCTGCCCGGACGACATCCGCCGCATGATCTCCTTCTCCTCGGCGCGACTCGGATACCCCACGTGCAGCTTGAGCATGAAGCGGTCTACCTGCGCTTCCGGGAGCGGGTACGTCCCCTCCTGCTCGATGGGATTCTGGGTGGCGAGCACGAGAAAGGGCTCGTCGAGCATGTACGTGGTTCCGCCGATGGTGACCTGCTTTTCCTGCATCGCCTCGAGAAGCGCGCTCTGCACCTTGGCCGGCGCACGGTTGATCTCGTCGGCGAGGACGATGTTGGCGAAGATCGGTCCCTTCTTGGCGCGGAACTCACCGGTCTGCTGATCGAACACCTGCGTGCCGATCACGTCCGCCGGGAGCAGGTCGGGGGTGAACTGGATGCGCTGGAAGGTGGTGTGGATCGTCTCGGCAAGCGTTCTGACGGTGAGCGTCTTGGCCAGTCCGGGGACGCCCTCGAGGAGCACGTGCCCGCCTGTCAGCAGACCGATCAGGAGCCGTTCCACCATGTACTCCTGCCCCACCACTCGGCGGCCCACCTGCTCGAGAATGTTCTGCACCAGCGTGGTATCCGCCGCCGGCACCGCTCGTGTCGTCACTCGTTCACTCCCGGGGATGAAGAGAGGTCAGCTCTGATACCCGCATTTATAACGGCGGGTCGCAGGCGGGGTCAGGTCATGTGCTCGATACCCGTCATCGCCGCGAAAGCGGGGATCCATGTTGTCGGGCTCGAATATGGATCCCCGCTTGCGCGGGGATGACCGCAAGGCGGAAGGGCGCATGCCCTTATCACCGCTTTATACGCACGCCGTGCTCCTCCTCCTCGAAGATCCACACCGCCATGCGCGGCGGCGCTATCGGGGCATCGGCGTCCACGGCGGTCCAGCGCGCGCTCGATCCGGTGGAGGCGTCGTTCGGTACCGCGGCAATGGCGGCCGCGCGACGAATCCACTGCTCCATGTTGGACGGACGGAGATCC
>DASSNL010000280.1:0-34531 GCA_035688075.1 Gemmatimonadaceae bacterium | reverse complement strand
ATCGGCTGCCCAAAGGCAGCCGATGCACGATGCAAGACCTGACCCCGTCGGTTACCGTCGGTTAGATCGCCGAGCGCACCTCGGAGTGGTCGCCCACGGTGACCGAGCCTTTCACTCCTTCCAGCACCACCTCGTCGCCCACCATCGAGCCGCGAAGAGCCGAGTCGGTGATCGTGCTCCGCTCGCCCACTACCGAATCGCGGATCTCGGAGTTCCTCACCACCGTCCCCGCACCGATCGACACGTTGGGGCCGACGGTCGCGTGATCGAGGATGGCGTCGTCGTGGATGTACACTGGGTCGAAGATCCGCGAATCACCCGTGGAAGCCGGACGGTGCGCGCGACCCTTCTGCAGCATCACGCGGTTCGTCTCGAGAAGGGTGTCCAGCTTGCCGGCGTCGTACCATCCCGCCACGTCCACCACCTTGATCCGGGCGCCGTGGTCGATCATGTACTGGAAGGCATCGGTGAGGTAGTACTCGCCCTTGTTGGGCGCCTGCTTCATCACGTGATCGATCCCTTCGTAGAGGAGCCTCCAGTTCCGGACGTAGTAGAGTCCGATGTTCGCCCGCTTCGATATCGGCTCCGATGGCTTCTCGATGATCCGCTGCATGTTGCCTGCGTCGTCGGAGACCACGACGCCGAAGCGCTGGTAGTCCTCCACCTCCTTCACCCAGATGATCCCGTCCGCGTCGGTGTCGTTGATCACCGAGAGATCGGCATCGAAGATGGTGTCGACGAAGATGATGAGCACCGGCTCATCCACGTACTGCCGCGCGAGCTCTACCGCGCTGGCGGTGCCGTTCTGCACCACCTGCTCCACGAACACCGAGGGAAAGTCGTAGTGCTCCTTGACGAATTCCTCCACCCGCTCCTTCAGGTGGCCGGTGATGTAGATGACCTGATCCACGCCCCCCAGCCGCTCGAGGTCG
This sequence comes from Gemmatimonadaceae bacterium, assembly GCA_035688075.1. Lineage (GTDB taxonomy): Bacteria > Gemmatimonadota > Gemmatimonadetes > Gemmatimonadales > Gemmatimonadaceae > JADGGM01. Next base: position 33,599 of record DASSNL010000280.1, on the reverse strand, counting down.
TCGAGGATGTACGACATCACCGGCTTGCCGGCCACCTCGAGGAGCGGCTTCGGAGTCACGTGCGTGTGCGGGCGAAGACGGGTCCCCTTCCCCGCCAGCGGTATGATGACCTTCATGGCGCGCTCGTCCCCTCCCGTCCGTAGCGGTCGCTGAGTCGTACGACGTCGTCCAGATCGGGCGTGGATGCCTCGAGTACGTCGCAGTCGGTGACGGCTTCCATGTAGTGCACGGTGCCCGGTGTGATGCGGAACGACTCGCCCACCTTCAGCTTCATGTCGCGCATCTCTCCGTCCAGCTTCACCCAGTAGATCAGCTCACCGGAGAGCAGATACACCGTCTCGTCCTTACGCTCGTGGTACTGCACGGAAAGCGCGTGTCCCGCGTTGATGTGCAGCACCTTGCCCACGTAGCGGTCGGTGTGCGCCCAGATGATCTCGTGTCCCCACGGTTTGGGGACGACCTTTACCTCTCCACGGCCGCTCATCGAACTCCCTTGCTCAGGTACATGGATATCGAAGCTGGAAATGTAGCCGCTCAGAAAAGCTCACCCAGCGAGACCACCCAGTTCACGGTTCCCTCGTCGCTCCCGCTCACCGCGTCCCTCGTCCAGAGCGGGAAGTCAACCCGCACCGTGTAGCTCTGGTCGTAGAGCGTGCCGCTGAGCGATGCGCCAAGACCGGCATCGCCGAAGAAGCGGCCCTGACCTGCAGCGCCGAGCACGTCGAGCGATCCCCACGCCAAATCGGTGAACGCCGAGAGCGACACCCGCGGCGCCAGCGAGCGAGCCCGCGGCGAGTACACCACTCGCGAGAGCTGCGCGTTCGCAGCGGCAATGTCAGTCACGCGCAGGAGCGGGGAGTACCCGCGAAGCCCCGCGTCGCCGGGCGTCACGTAGTGCACGTCGCTTCGAGCAAGCGGCGCGCCACGGCCTCGCAGGAGGTGATTGCCGAAGGTCTCCGTGGGACCGAGCGACGAGAGCCCGATCGATCGCTGACGGGGAGCGTCGTGGCTCGCACCGGCGAAGAGGCGCAGCATCGCGCTGTTCACGGAGCGAGCGCCGAAGGTTTTGACCTTGCTCCCCTCGACCTGCGCGCGGAAAAAGCCGCGCGCGTCATCGCCGGAATCCGAGCGCGGGTCCGCGAATCCGCCCACCGCGAAGACGCGCGCGGAGAGACCCTCGGGCCTCGGAGCGCTCCAGCGGTACTCCGCGCTCGCATCCACCACGCGCGCGTCCTCCCAACGGAGCGGGTCCATCCACGTGGTGTCGTACGGAAGAGTGGCAGTGAGCGCGAGCGTGAGGAAGCGCCGCTGACCGTTGGCCAGCGGGAACTCACTCTGATTCCACGTCTTCGCCACGTTCAGCTTCGCCACGCCGTCGAGCATCCATGCGCCAGCTTCCATTCCGATCGCCGGACGGTGCGCGAAAGGTAGACTCGGATTTCGCGTTGAGATCCACCCTTGCACCCGCCCCCTCCCGCTCTCGCTCGATTCGGGTCCGCGAACCGGGAGTGCGATGCCGAGCTCCCAGCGGTCGAGCCAACCTTGGTAATTCGTGCGCAGGCGCAGCGCAGGAGTGAAGCCGCCTGGATCGGTATACCAGGCGAGCGGCCCGATCGCCACCAGCTCCTTGTCGGCGCTGGACTGGTCCAGGAAGGGCCAGTCGAACACCGTACGAGCAACGCGTAACGAGTCGCCGGCCGAGTGAGAGAGCACGTCGTTGCGGCGATCCCAATCCACCGTCAGCCGCAACGGGTCCAGACGCACGGCGGTCGGCCGCTCGCGCGTGTGGATCTCGACCCACTGATCGTCGAGCGCCGCCGATCCACGCGTGGTAACCCACCCGGCGCTGGTGAGCGCCCCGACCGGCATCGGATGCCGGTACTCGCCCACGCGCGCGATCCGCACGCGCGTCACCCAGCCGTCGCCCTCGCGACGCGACTGCACCTCGCGCAGCGCGTAGTCGATCAGCCCCGTGTGGTGCACCCACTGCGAGAAGAACCACCCCAGATCCTCGCCTGAGGCACGCTCGGCGGACGAGCGCATCGCCAGCTCGTCCACGTGCTTGAACTTCCAGCGCGCGTAGTAGTCGTGCAGGAAACCGCGGAAGGCCGAGTCGCCGACGGCATCGCGCAGCGTGCCGTACATCATCGACGCGCGGCTGTACACCATCTGGTTGTACACGTTGAAATCGGCGAAGTCGTACGCGGGCGTCCCCAGCGGCTGGTCAGCTCCGCGCAAGTCGAGCTGAAACTGCTCCAGCGCGCCCATGTCCAGAAGCGGAGGCGTGACCGCGTGCGCGCGGTAGCCGGAGTCCTGCGGTGGTATAGTCGGTGCCTCGCCGCTCGCGCGCTCGGGAAGCGTGAGGTTCTGAGCCCACTCGGTCTGGTAGCTCGTGAGCCCCTCGTCCATCCACCCCGATCGCCACTCGTTGTTCGCGAGGAAGCCGTACGAGTAGATGTGACCCATCTCGTGGAGCACCAGCCCCTGCGAGATGCGCGCTCCGTACATCACCATCATCGGAAACTCGGTGGCGCCGCCGTCGAGGCGCTGCAGACCGGTGGCCTGCGGGTACGCGTACGGTCCGTAGATGGACTCCAGCCAGCTCAGCGCGCGCGAGATGTACGCGACCGCTCGGCCGTGCCCCCACTGCTGCTCGTTGCCGCGCGTGTAGAGCACGTGGATGGGAATCTCGCCACGATACATCCCGCCCTCGTAGCGGTAGTCGGGTGAGGTCGCCCACGCGAAGTGATGAACGTGGTGCGCGAGGAATCGAACTCGCTTGTACCCCTCCGGAAGGTCGATCGCGGAATCCGGCGCGACGTCGCCGTACGCCTGCGCGCCGAGAACTACCGCGCTGTCGCCCGTGGGCGAATCGGCCGCGGCGTTGGCGCCCGCCCAACCGGGGTCGCCTTCCACCGGGATGCCCGTGGCACCCACTACCTGGTCGGCGGGGAGAATCAGTGTGACATCGTACGTTCCAAACTCGCCGTACAACTCGCCCGCGGGCACGAGCGGGTTGTCCTCCCAGCCATTGCGATCGTAGACGGCCACCTTGGGGAACCACTGGGCGAAGTCGTATTCGCGCCCCCGTCGCCCCTGTCTCCTGTACACCTTCGCGGATGGGCGCGCGTCCCAGGCGAAGTGCACGCGAACCGAGTCGCCCGGCGCGAGCGGCCGCGGGAGCGCGATGTGCGCCACCGTGCTGTCCGGCGCGCCGGGGTAATCCACCTTGACGCTTTCGCCGTCCACGGTGACTGGCGCCGTGAAGCGCTCGTACGCGAAATCGGGTTCGCGCATGTTCTGAAAGCGCACACGCCCCTCGCGCTCGTCCACCGCGCTCCAGCGCGAGCCGGGGCGGAAGGCGTTCAGGTACTGGTGGAAGAACATCTCGTGCAGCGTGTCGGGCGACTGGTTGACGTACACGAGATCGCCCGTGGCGTGAATGTTCTGCTCCTTCTCGTCGAGCTTCGCTGTGATGCGGTACTCGATCCGCTGCTGCCAGTAGCCGGTGGTATCTCCGGAGGGGGGCGTGGTGGGCGCCGGCACGGCTGCCTGCTGGAGGAGGAGGAAGAGTGGGAGGATCGATTGCATTGGTCTCGGGTGGGCGACAAACGCGAGCGGCGCCCGGATGGGGGCGCCGCGCTATTGTAGAGGCTGGACTGCGATGCCGCCACCGTCTCCGGCTCGGGCGGCATCGCGGTCTCGAAGCGATGCGCTCAGCTGGTGCGCGCCCTGACTCCGCTGAGCATCCTCGTGCGCAGCCTGGTCAGCCGGTGACGCACGGAGCCATCCATCACCGTGTCGCCCACGCGCACGATCGTGCCGCCCAGGATGTCGGGGCGCACGTTGAAGTGCGGCACCACCTTCTTGTCCAGTACGCGCGAGAGCTGCTCCGTGATGCTCTGAGCGAGCGCGGGATCCGGCTCCCGAGCCAGCGTCACGTCGGCGTGCACGCGCCCTTCCAGCTGATCCACGATGGCGTGGTACTCGAAGGCGATCTCGCCGATCAGGTGCTGGCGCCGCTGGGTGACGACCGCCTGCAGGAAGCGCACGAAGAGACGCGGCAGCCGGTCCGCGAAGGCCTTGCCGATCACCTCGTTCTTCTCGCGCGCACTCACGCGAGGAGTCTGGAGGAAGCGGACCAGGCGCGGGTCGGCGGCGATGGCGCCTGCCACCTCGTCGATCATCGCGCCCCACCCGTCCAGGTCGCCCGCGCGGCGTGCCAGCTCGACGAGCGTCTCGGCGTAGCTGCGGGCAATGGTGATCTCGCGCATCAGCTCTTCACGCGCGAGGGTGTGAGCGACGCGAGGAACGAGTCTACCAGCTTGCGGTTCGTCTCCGTGTCGAGATCCTTCTCGATCACCTTCCCGGCGCCGAGCACGGCGAGGCTGACGGCCTCGCGCTGCAGCTCGGCGATGGCGCGATCACGCTCGGCGGCTATCTCGGCGCGAGCACGCTCGAGCATCTGCTGCTGCTCGCGGTGTGCCTGCGCTACGACCTCCTCACGCACCTTCTCGCCAGCGGCGCGTCCCTCGACGATGAAGCGCTGGGCGTCCTCGTGCCCCTGCTTCACGAGCTGCCGGTGCTCGGCGAGGAGAGCGGCTGCCTCCTCGCGATCGCGGCGCGCGGCTTCGATCGCGTCCTCGAGCGCCTTCTCACGCGCTTCCACTGCCGCGGTGAGCGGCTTGAAGGCGAAGCGGGTGAGGACGAACATGAGGACGAGGAAGATCACCAGGGTCCAGAACATCAACCCCGTGTTCGGAGAGAGCAGCTTGGGCGGCGCCTCGTGGGCCTCCTGCGCGGCCACCGGAAGGGCTGCGAGGAGAGAGAGAGTCACGCCGAACAGCGCTTTGAGCATTGTGATTCCCGCGAAGAGTGAGAGTGAGCGCGACGGGAGCCCCGGGGCCCCGCCGCGGCACGTCGAACTAGAACGCGAACTTGTTCTGAATCAGGAACGCCACTACCACTGCGAAGAGCGCCACGCCCTCGATCAGCGCGGCGAGAATGAGGCCGGCCACCTGGATCTGGCCACCCGCCTCCGGCTGGCGCGCCATGCCATCGGCAACCTGACCGCCGATGCGACCGATGCCGATGCCGGCGCCGATCGTGGCGAGCCCCGCACCGATGCCGGCGCCAAGCATTGCCCACGCGCCGGCGTACTCGCGCGTGAAGTTGCCCGCGGCCTGCAGAAGAGCATAGAGTTGCATGTCTTACTCCACGTTCGAAGTTGGAACCGTTCTGCTCCGCGCCGACGCGAGCACCTCCATCACTCGGCGAAGACGCCGCTCGTCAGCGAGGCCCGGGCCTCAACGAGCGTCCCCGGCCACCCGGCCGGGTACTTTGTCGCGCGGCTGGAGCAGAGCCGCGAGACGAAAGCGAAGAGAAAGCAGAGAGCAGACAGCAGAAAGCGGGAACGGCTCGTGGGGAAGAGCCTTCTCCCCCGAGGCAGTTCCCTGCTTTCTGCTGTCGGCTCTCTGCTTTCTCATTTCTAGTGTCCCCCCTGCCTTATCAGCCCGATGAACACGCAGCTGAGGAGGGTGAAGATGTAGGCTTGTAGCAGGCCAACGAATATCTCGAGCAGACTAACCGCTACGCCCATCGCTACGGGCGCCGTGGCTATCGCGTAGCTCTGGAAGGTGAAGATCAGACTTATCAACGCGAGCAGAACCACGTGGCCCGCGGTCATGTTGGCGAAGAGACGAACTGCGAGCGCGAAGGGCTTGGCAATTTTTCCGGCCACCTCCACCACCGTCATGACCACGAACATGAACGGCTTGAGGAAGATCGGCATGTCCTTCGGCGGCACGTAGAAGATCGTCTTGAGGTAACCCCACCCCTGAGCGCGGATGCCGGAGATCTCGACCACGATGAACGTGATGACGGCGAGCGTCGCCGTTACGGAGATGTTCCCGGTCGCAGTAGAACCGTAAGGGATGAGCCCCAGCAGATTCGCGAAGAGGATGAAGAAGAAGAGCGTGAGGCCGAAGGGAACGAATGCGTTCCCGTGCGGGCCGACGTTGGGGAGCACCACCTCGTTACGGAGGAAGAGCACCATCGCTTCGATCCCGGCCACGAAGCCCTTCGGTGCGCCCGATTCCGCCGTGTGGCGCTTATGCGCGATCGCCGTGGGGATCAGGACGATCATGCACAGGAGTGCCGCGACCCAGAGCATCACCACGTGCTTCGTTGGCGAGAGGTCTATCGTGAGACCGCCGATATGCACCGGCTCCCAGCGCGGGAGCTCCCTCTCGCCCACGAACGGAAGCTCGAGGTGGTGCGAGTCGGTGATGTGCGGTGTGATGATGTCCACCGGCCCGGCTTCCTCGCCCTGGAGGTGCTCACCGGAAGGACCGACCTGGATCTGCGTATCGTCCATCGCCGCTGCAGCGGCGACGGTATGAGCGCCACTGCCCTGGGCCACGACTGTGGCGGGCGAGACGGCGAGAACGAGCGCGAGTACGACCGTGCCGAGCTTCATCTCTTGAGAAGGACGGGTTCGACCAGCGTTGTCAGGAAGAAGAACGCCACCATGCTTACGAGGGCGGACTCCGGCGGCAGACGCATTCCACGCACGACCAGGAAGGCGAAAACTGCCAGCGTTACCAACCGCAGGAGCATTCCGAGCCCCCACGCGGCGAAGATGTTCGTGGTACGCACGAGGAGCACCACGATGAAACCGAATAGCTGAACACAGTAGGCGATCACCGCGCTGATCCTTATCGCCCTGTGATCGGCTGGCGAGCCGAAGATCAGGCCGAAGAGGACGGCCACTACACCGATGACCGCCGCCGATGCGACGGCAAAGATGGCGAAGCGCTTGATCACTTCTCCCTCTCCTTGCGCTCTTTCCGCTGCGCGGCCGTCATCATGTGATACATGTTGTACATTCCCACGGCGGCCCCGACGAACACGCCCGCGATCAGCAGGAGCGGATCGGTCCCGAGCTTCTTGTCGAGCCACTGCCCCAGGTACAGGAAGAGCAGGATCGATACGAGCAGCTGGATTCCGACCCCGGCGAGGGACGCCGCCGAGCCCGGTCCGGAAAGGCCGGGCTTGCCGCCCCGCCTACCGTGTCTCTGCTGCCATTCCTGGTCCGCCATCCGGCCGGAATGTACCCGCTTGTGAAATTTTTCGCAAGCTCGGTCCGGGCCCTCAGCGACCCCCGCCCGGCACCCTCGCCATGCTGCCAAAGTCGCTGCAAATCGCCGACTTACGTGTTACCTTCGCCTTGACGAATCGTCGCCTTATCGGTAAGTTCGCGCTTCCCACTCACTTCGTCGTTCTCCCGGCCGACCCGCCCGGCCGGAGCGCTGGTCCGGTACGCTTGTGAAGATCACTTCCCGCCTAATCATCTGGCTCCTCTGCGCAGGCGCGCTCGTGCTCGCCTGTGGCCCCCACGCGCACCGCAACGAGTCTGCTGCCAACGCAGCCGACGCCCCGCCCGCTCCGAAACCGAAGACTCCCCCGGCCGACGGTCAGGTCCTCGCCACCTCCGCCAACGTCGCCGTGAGTGAATCGGTGGCCCTCTCCCTCCACGTGACCAACCTGGCGGACCATTCGGTCGAGCTCGACTTCCCCAACGGCCAGACCCACGACTTCGTCGTCCTCGACTCCTCGGGCCACGAGCTCTGGCGCTGGAGCAACGGCCGCATGTTCACGCAGGCCCTCCAGAACAAGCTCCTCGGCTCCACCGAGACCGTCAGCTACGAAGAGAAGTGGGATCCGCACGGCCTCCACGGCGACTTCACGCTCGTCGCCATCCTCCGCAGCAGCAACTTCCCGAAAGAAGAGAGGGTGGGGTTCAGGGTTCCGTGAGGGGGCGAGGGCGCACGAAGTAAGAGGACAGCAGAAAGCAGACAGCAGAAAGCAGGAACGGCTCCTAGGGTAGGCCCTCTACCCCGAGGCAGTTCACTGCTTTCTGCTGTCTGCTTTCTGCTTCCTGCTTTCTTCTCTCTCCCCCTCCCCTCCTTTAGCTTTCCCGGCATCCTCAACGTAGAGACGGGCAGTTGGCTACTCAGGCAAGAACATCCGGGACGAGTGGCGGTGGGGCGCGCGATGTCGAGTTGCTGGAGCAGCTCGCGGAAGCCCGCTCGCGCCTAGTGGCGCAGATCGCCAGGCGGATCGTCGGGCAGCAGGAGATCGTGGACAACCTGGTGACGGCGCTCCTGAGTGGGGGGCACGCGCTCCTGGTAGGGGTGCCAGGCCTCGCCAAGACGCTGCTGGTGAGAACCGTGGCCGAGGCACTCGACCTCTCCTTCTCGCGAATCCAGTTCACGCCCGACCTGATGCCAAGTGACATCACTGGTACGGAGCTCCTCGAGGAAGACCACGCGACCGGACGCAGGGTCTTCAAGTACGTGAAGGGCCCGATCTTCGCCAACGCGGTGCTCGCCGACGAGATCAACCGTGCGCCCCCGAAGACGCAGGCCGCGCTTCTCCAGGCGATGCAGGAGCACGCGGTCACTGCGGCCGGTCAGACACACGCGCTCCCCGAGCCGTTCTTCGTGCTCGCCACGCAGAACCCGATCGAGCAGGAAGGCACCTACCCGCTCCCCGAAGCGCAGCTCGACCGCTTCATGTTCGAGCTCCGCCTCGGCTACCCCAGCGCTGACGAGGAGGAGCGCGTGGTCTCCACGACCACTGACGACTCGGTGACGAACATCTCGCCAGTGCTCGACGCGCGTCAGTTGATCGAGCTGCAGCATCTCGTCCGCCGCCTCCCCGCACCGCCGACCGTGGTGCGCTACGCGGTGCAACTCGCCAGATCCACCCGCCCCGACGCGACGGAAGCCACGGCCGAGGTGAAGAAGTACGTGAGCTGGGGCGCTGGCCCGCGCGCCTCGCAGTACCTCGTACTCGGCGCCAAGGCGCGCGCCGCGATGGACGGCCGCTCCGTACCTGACATCGATGACGTCCGCTCTGTAGCCCTTGCCGTCCTCCGCCACCGCGTCGTCATGAACTTCCAGGGCGAAGCCGAGGGCCGGACGCCGGAGGGAGTGATCGAGCTGGCAGAGAGGGAGTAGGGGAGAGGAGAGGGGAGAGGGGAGAGAGCAGAAAGCAGAGAGCAGAAAGCAGGAACTGCAAGGAAACAGGGAACAGGAAACAGGAACTTCCTCGGGGGAGACATTCTGACCCCGAGGCCGTTCCTGTTTCGTGTTCCCTGTTTCCTGTTTCCTGTTTCCTGTTTCCTGTCTTCCTCGCCCTCTTTCCAACCCGACCTCGTTAGATTTTTCCTGCTTCCGGCTTCCGGCTTCCGGCTTCCGGCTTCCGGCTTCCTGCTCCCCGCTCTCCGCCCCCCTCCCCCGTGTTCGTCCCAAAGCTGGTCACTACCCTCAAGGGGTACGATCGCGGTCAGTTCACACACGATCTGACCGCTGGTGTCATCGTAGGTATCGTCGCGCTGCCGCTCGCGATTGCGTTCGCGATAGCGAGTGGGGTCACGCCGGGACGTGGCCTCTGGACCGCGATCGTGGCTGGCTTTCTCATCTCGGCGCTTGGCGGGTCGCGCGTGCAGATCGGCGGGCCGACCGGCGCCTTCATCGTCATCGTCTACGGGATCGTTCAGAAGTACGGCGTCGATGGACTGATCATCGCCACACTCATGGCGGGAGTGATCCTGATCGTGATGGGGGCCGCCAAGTTTGGTGCGGCGATCAAGTTCATCCCGCACCCCGTAGTGGTGGGATTCACGAGCGGGATTGCCGTAATCATCTTCTCGAGTCAGGTGAAGGACTTCCTCGGCCTGCGCATGGGCGCGGTGCCCGCGGAGTTCGTCGAGAAGTGGAGCGCGTTCGCGAGGAACATTCACACGGCCAACGCGTGGGCGGTCGGCCTCGCTGCGGCAGCGCTGCTGATCATCGTCCTTCTCCCACGCTTCAGCAAACGCGTACCCGCTGCTTTCGTGGCGCTCATCGTCACCACTGTTCTCACGCACGCGTTCCATCTCCCCGTGGAGACGATCGGGAGCCGCTTCGGCGCGATCAACGCCAGCGTTCCCCACCCCGTGCTCCCCGCGCTCTCGTTCGCGACCGTCACCACTCTCGTCGGCCCCGCATTCACGATCGCGGTCCTCGCCGCGGTCGAATCTCTCCTCTCGGCGGTCGTGGCCGACGGGATGATCGGGAGCCGCCACCGCTCGAACATGGAGCTGGTGGCACAGGGGGTGGCCAATATCGCATCAGCGCTCTTTGGCGGGATCCCGGCCACCGGCGCCATCGCGCGCACTGCCACCAACGTCAAGAACGGCGGACGCACGCCGGTGGCGGGGATGACGCACGCGGTTACGCTGCTCATCATCACACTCTTCGCGGGGCGCTGGGCCGCACTCATCCCGCTCGCTACTCTCGCCGCGATTCTCGTGGTGGTCGCATATCACATGAGCGAATGGCGTGTGTTCGTCGCCGAGTTTCGCGCGCCCAAGAGTGATATCGCCGTACTCCTCGCGACCTTCGCGCTCACCGTAATCGTCGATCTCACCGTGGCGATCGGCGTGGGGATGGTGCTCGCCTCGTTCCTGTTCATGCGTCGCATGGCGGAGGTCACCAACGTCACGGCGCTCACCCGAGAGCTGCACGACGGACGCGACACCTACGACTCCGACCCCACCTCGGCGCTCCGGCGCTCGCTCCCTGCCGGCGTCCAGGTGTACGACATCAATGGCCCCTTCTTCTTCGGCGCTGCAGAGCGCTTCCGCGAGGCCGTAGGTCGCGTCGCCGCGCGCCCCAGGGTGCTGATCATCCGCCTGAAGAACGTCTCCACGATAGACTCATCCGGCCTCCACGCGCTCACCGAGATCGTGCATCGGAGCCTCAAGGATGGTGTCCGCGTCATGCTCGCCGACCTGCATGCCCAGCCCATGGTCGTCCTCACCAACTCCGGCCTCCTCGACGCGATCGGCGAGCACGACACCACCCACACCCTCGACGAAGCGATCGCGGAGGCGCGGGAGTACCTGGGAGTGGAGTTGAGGGGAGAGAAGGAGGGGGGAGAAAGCAGGAAGCAGACAGCAGGAAGCAGTCAACTGCCGAGGGGGTGAGGGGGAGGAAGAAAGCAGGAAGCAGGAAGCAGGAAGCAGTAAACGACCTCGGGGGAGAGGGCTCTACCTCCAAGAGCCGGTACCTGCTTCCTGCTTCCTGCTTCCTGCTTCCCTGCGGTTCCTGCTCTCTTTCTACTCTCTCATCTCCCCAGCAACTGTTGCCACCAGTTCATGGCGCGGGCCCACTGGGGGAGCTCGTCTTCGTCGCGTTCACGCATCGCTTCCTCCACAGCTCCGAGCCACGCGGTGCGCATCTCTGCGGCATCCCACCAGCGATCCTTCGGATCGGGCGCGAGACCGCGGCGCGCCCACTCGGCGATCGGAGCGGGAACACCTCCCAGGTCGGGAGTGCCGGCGAGCTGCCGAGCGAGTATCACGCGCGGCTCGCCTTCGCCGAAGGGCGGACGGCCGGTCAGCGCGAAGACGGCGAGACCCGCCATCGAGAAGCAGTCGGCGGCGGGGCCCTGCTCCTCGTTCAGGAGCTGTTCGGGGGCGGCGAAGGCGGGAGTCCCCGACGTTCCGGTGGAATCCTGCCCTACTCTGCGTGCGAGCCCGAAGTCGCCGATCCGCCAGCGGCGCCAGCGATCGATGAGTATGTTCTCGGGCTTGAGGTCGCGGTGCAGCACACCTTCGGCGTGCGCAGATGCGAGACCATCCAGCAGCGCCGCGATGGCAGGGCCTACTTTCACGAGCGGTCGCGGACCCGAGCGGCGTACGAGATCGGCGAGTGAACCGTACTCCATCAACTCCATCGTGTACCACGCCACGCCCTCGCGCGAATCCCAGTCGTAGATGGGAACGATGCTCGGATGCGAGAGCTGCGCCGCAACGCGCGCCTCGCGGCGGAAGTCGCGGATGGCCTGGGCGTCATCGGCGACGCCCGGATGCAGAATCTTGAGCGCCACCTGACGCTCGAGTGCGAGATCGCGAACGCGCCACACGTCTCCGTACGAGCCGCCTCCCAGCTTGGACAGTAGCTCGTAGTCATCGCCAACTGCCTTGCGCAGCCGGATCTCTATGCCGTCGTCGGGACGCACGGCCTCGTAGTCCCCGCTGACGAGCAGCGAGCTCGACGCGCCGCGCCGGTGCGCGCCCGAGCGCTCGAGGTCGCGCAGCATCGCCGTGACGGTAGGATACCTGCGTGCCGGGTCTTCCGAGAGACCGCGCGCCAGCACCGCGGCGAGCGCCTCGGGGATCTCCGGGCGGAGGAGCGCCAGCGGCGGGATGTCGTGCGATGGCGGATACTCGCCGATCAGCGCCGCGAGGCAGACGGCAGCGAGCTGCCACTGATCGCTGCGCTGCGTGGGGTCCCAAACGGCGTCCCACTCGGGAGGTGCCAACATCCAGCGGCGATCGGGCGCGAGACCGGGTGGGATCACGCTGCGCGGAACCGCCCACTGCCAGCCGAGCACCCACGCTTCGCCCAGCGGTGTATTCCAGACGCTGTCGGGCGAGAGCGCGCCGTGAACGTGCCCGAGATCGTGAAGGTACGACACCATCGACCCGAGCTCGCGGAAAAGTCGAACCGCCGAACGGATGTCGTCAGGCCCCTGACGATTGAGTCGCGACCGCAGCGACTCGCCATCTATCCAGTGACGCAGATACCCCGGTCCCCGCTTCATCTCGGCGAAGGAGTTCCAGACGTGGTAAGTCGTCGGGATCAGGCGGTGGTGCAGGTGGCCCAGGTGGCGCGCCTCCGCCAGAAGCCACGCGGCGTGCGACGGATCGGGGGCAGTGACTAGCGAGAGCGACCGATCGAGCGAGTCTATGACCTCCATCGAGAAGCGAGTGGCGCCGATCATCACGCCCTGCGAGCCCCAGCGCCAGCCCTGCGGAAGCTGCCAGTCGGCGAGGTGCGGAGGCACTCCAAAGGAGGTGCGATAAGCGCCCAGCGTCACGTCGTCGTTGGTGAGTGCCGGCGGTTGGCCGGAACCATCCGCAGTCACAGTTGCCCTCGTAGTCTCATGGATGAAGATTGAGCGGTCAGACCAAGCAAAGCTACAGGACGGCGCCGCAGCGGCCAAGCGGATCGCGCGGCGTCAGCACGTCGTCATCCGGAGGCCAATGCCAGCCGAACTCCCCGTCATAGTATTCGAGCCGCTCCATCCCGACGTGGCTCCTCCCGCACGCGCCACGCGCGGCGCCGCGGGCTACGACGTTCGCGCGTACCTCAGGGGCCGGAACGTCCGGGTATCTGGTGGCGGGGGAGAGCGAGGAATAGACGCGGGCTCCGAGGGGCGCCTGGCACTCGAGCCGGGCGTGATCGCGCTTGTTCCGCTCGGATTCCGTGCGCGGCTCCCTGACGGGTACGAGGCGCAGCTCCGCGTGCGGAGCTCGATCGCCTTCCGGAAGGGGCTGGTGCTACCCAACGCCCCCGGTACGATCGACGCCGACTACCCTGATGAATGGCTCGCGATGCTGAAGAACGGGTCGAGCTCGGTCGTCATCATAGAGCACGGCGAGCGTATCGCGCAGGTGGTGCTCAACCGCTTCGAGGTGCTGGACTGGAGCGCGGGGAGCGTGGGAGTCTCCACCGACCGTACGGGGGGCGTCGGAAGCACGGGCCGCCACTGAGGCCCCCCGGGGCGCGCCGCCAGGTCCCGGCAGTGGCGGGAGTTTTCGGGCTTCCTCCCAGCACATCCATTCCTCTCCTCTCGGTGCTTTGAGAGCGCTGCGGCCCCGGGGCTGGAGGTCGCTGACGTTCCGCTGACGGCGCGGGTTTTACTTGTGGTCCGGCGATCGTTCTCGCTGACGGCAGGCCCCTTCCACCAATTGGACGATGATCCGACTACACAGCCTGGGGCAGTGCATGATCGAGGTGGGCGACATCTGCCTGACTCCGTCGGCCGAGACGCTCTTCGCGGCCGCGCTCTATCTGGTACTGGAGGCGGGGCGGCCGGTCGAGCGCCGGGAGATCATCGAGGTGATGTGGGCTGGCGTAGCCGACCGCAAGGCGAACCAGTGTCTGCGCCAGACACTGTACAAGCTCAACTCCATGGGCGCCGCACTGCGCTGCACCCGAACCCACGTGGTCCTCCCCAGCCGCTCCGTGCAGAGCGACTGCGGCGCGCTCCTCGAGGCTACCGAGCGCGCCGAGATGGAGCGGCTGGCCAACACCATCTCCGGCGGATTCCTGCCGTCGTATTCTCCGCGCTTTTCCGTGCCCTACGTGGAGTGGCTCGACCGGCAGCGCGACCTTGTGACTTCCGCGCTCCGCCGAGTGCTGGTTGCCGGGATGCACGCGCATCGGGAGCACGGCGAGTGGCGGCGCGCCGAGCAGCTGGCGATGCGCTGCCTCGCGATAGACCCGCTCAACGAAGAGGCGACGCTGGTGCTCGCGCAAGCCGTGGCGCTGAGCGGGAGCAAGGTGAGAGCGCTCGGTATCCTCGATCGATACCTGCGCGACATCGGCCCGGACGCACGCGAGATCCGCCTTCCGGTGACGATGATGCGGCGGCGGATAGCGGAGGTCTATCACGGCGACATGATCCCCGTCCGTGAGACACCCCACGTGGGACGCGACAGTGAGATGTCGGAGCTCACCCGTGCGCTGCACGCCGCAGGCAGCTCGCGCGGCAGCTCGTTCATAATCTGGGGCGAGCCTGGAATAGGAAAGACTCGACTCGTCACGGAGTTCGTGAGGGGGGCGGAGATCGACCAGGTGCAGGTTGCTCGCGTCGGCTGCCAATCGCACGACGAGCGCCGGCCGCTGAGCGCATTCGTGGATCTGGTCCCTCGTTTGCTCGAGCGTCGCGGCTCGGTGGGGTGCTCGCCCGAGTCGATGAAATATCTCAAGCGTCTCATCGCGCACGACCCCAACGACACGTCGTTTTCACCCGACAGTCGCGAGTCCGAGCTTCTCTTCTCCAACATCCGCCGGTCGGTGTTCGATCTCCTCGATGCCATCGCCGCGGAGGGCAGGCTCATCGTGGTCATCGAGGACATCCACTGGCTCGACCGGATGTCCTGGGAGATCATGCGCGACATCCCGGCATGGGTAGCGACCCGACCGGTAATGGTGCTGCTCACTTCCCGGGTCGCGAGCGTCGCGTCGCACTTCTCCGACGGCGAGCAGGGGGCACCGACGATGCTTCGCGTACTACCCTTGCTCGAGGAGCCGAGCCACGAGCTGCTACGCAGCGTGACGGCAGGGACGATCCGCGAGGGGAACGTCGAGTTCCATCAGTGGTGCATCGCATCCGCAGGCGGCAACCCGTACTACCTGACGGAGCTCGCGTTCCACACTTCGTGGGACGGCGAGCACTATCAGGCGCCGGCGACGCTGGGGAAGCTGATCACCGATCGCCTCAACCGACTCGAGCCGCTCTCAAAGCGCGTGCTCCAGGCGTGCTGCATACTCGGGAAGTTCGCCTCCCTCCAGCGTCTCGAGATGGTGCTCGGCGAGAAGCGGGTATCGCTGCTCGGCGCGCTCGACGAGTTGGATGTATTTGGTCTGGTAGAGTCCGACGGAAGGACGGTGCACTGCAAGCACGAGCTGCTATCGTCCGCCTCTCTTGCGCAACTATCGAAGCTCTCGGCGGCGCTGCTGCACCGGCATGCGGCGCAGGTACTCGAGCAAGATGTAGCCGGCACGCAATCGACGGCGCTCCTCTGGGAGTGCGCGCGCCACTGGCAGCAAGCCGGTGAGCGCGAGCGAGCGATAACCCTGCTCCGTACCTGCGCGCACCACTCAATCGAGATAGGCCTCCCGACTGAAGCGGTGACGCTACTCGATCACGCGATGACCCTAGTTTCCGATCACGAGGAAGCGCTACCAATCGCCGAGACCCAGGTCACGGCGTTGTACCTGGCAGATTACTGGGAAAAGCTGCCCTCCACGATAGAGCTGCTCGGCCGTCTGCGCGAGCAGGGCCATCACCCGTGCGAAGTACACACGGAAGACGAGTTACTGGGGTTAGAGGCGGAATGGCGGTTGGGGGCAAATATCCAAGCGCTATTTACGAGGTTGATAGGCTGTGTGGAGGCACGGACGTCACGTGAGCACCGCGTACGAGCAGGCATGCTCGCACTAATGCTCGCGGACAACCTCTGCAGTAGCAATGCTGCCGAAGCTCTCTATGCGAGCCTACAGCCGCACATCGACTCCCCCGACGTGAATGCTGCTACACGGACGTACTTCAACATGATTTACTCATGCTCGTTCGGCGATGCGGCAGCCGCTCCCGCCTTTGCCCGGCAGTTGATCGCACACGCACGAGCGAACGGCAATGCCGCGACGCTCTCCCGCAACCTGCGGCACGCATCCATCGCCTTCGAAGTGGGAGGATCCACCTGCGAGGCAGAAGCGGCTGCGATTGAGGCGGTCAACATCGCGGAGAGATTGGGACTGGAGAACGCCGCGACCGGTGCCATCGCTAGTCTCGTTGGTCTCTACTCGCGTCTCGGGCAAATTTCTGACGCGGAGGAATGGCATCGGCGCGCGATGAATCATCGTGCCCCATTCTCCGGCGCGATAAATCACTCGAACCTCATCGGCTTCAAAGTTAAGCTGGCAATTCAAAGCGGCTGGTACGAGGAGGCCGAGTACCTGATTGATCTAGCCAACCACAACCTGAAGCCTGGCGCCTCTCTACGCCACAGAGCAGAGATCGCTGCCCAGCGCATCCACCTTGCTATGGCCCGGGAAGGAGAGGTACCAGCTGACTTGGATGTTGCCGACCTTCTTGTCATGCACCTTTCGGCACGCAGCTTCAACTGGCACGATTACGTTGCGACAGTGCTCTTTGAAGCGCTAACGGCTAAGGGACAGATCGAGAATAGCGCCGCGTTAGCTGCGGAGTACGTGAGGAAGCACCGACGAGGGCTATCGCCGCTGCTTCCGGACCTAGCGGAGTGTCTCTGTCGCCTGGGGGTTCAGAGCGCTAGCACATCTGAAGATGCGCCCTCTGCTAGTATGACATGAATGCCGGCTGCAGGCGTAGACCGTGGGAGAGTACTCGCACCACATCGGCTCGCTACCTACGAGCGGCCCGTGCGAGTGAAGAAGGGTACGCCCGTTACGCCGTTATCGCAGGACGAGGATGCCGCATCACTCGGCGCGTTTCGATCGGCGTCAGCGAGTGCTGTGTCGGCACAAACAAAAGTCCGAATAACGGGCTAGCTAATAACTTATCGCAAATGTCGGGATCGAACTGCTTTCCCCGGTACTTGATAAGCTCTGATCGGACCTGCGCTTCGCCCAGTGCCTTGCGGTAAGGGCGATCGGTTGTCATCGCGTCGATGGTATCCGCGAACAGGACCACCCTAGCCCCAAGGGGGATATCGTTGCCCGCGAGTCCGTCCGGATAGCCGCTGCCATCCCAATTCTCGTGGTGGTGGCGTACAGGGGCCACGATATCTTGCAATTGGGATACAGTCGATACCAGCTCAGCGCTCTTAATCGGGTGCGTCTGCATTATGGCCCACTCGTCCGGCGTGAGCTTGTCGGGCTTGCGGAGAATGGGCGCGTAGACCTCGTGAATCTTGCCTACATCATGCAATAGTGCCGCGATTCCAATGCGCTCTATTTCATGAGCGCTCAGGCCGATCCCACGCGCGATGATCTTGGAGTAGTGAGCTACACGGCGCGAGTGCCCAGAGGTGTAGGGATCACGTGCTTCTATCGCCTTCACCATGAGTTCAAGCAACTCGCGATTGACCTGCTCTAGCTGAGAGTTGGTCTTGTATAGCTGACGTACACCCAACAGCGGTATACAAAGCGCGGTGGCTCCCAAAGCACCCGCGGTCACATATATCCACCCGAGCAGATAGACCACTGGACTGGCAAGAACATCGTAGGGGGCCGTAGCCAACGTGTTCTTTTTCCAGATATGGAGCAGATTCACATCGCTGCTAATTGCGATGACCCCGCTAACCAAGAAAGAATTGGCAGCGAAAAAGACTATAATTAGCGCAACTGTGGGAAGGATATTCGAGGCAGTCGCCTCGAACAGGGGCATGTGGATGAGCTGCGGCAGCGGACGACCACCAAGCAACAAGAAAACCCCAATGCCCAAACTGAGTGCCAGGGAAGCCTGAGCAACATTGAAAAGGGCCTTGATAGCATGTCGTCGACGCAGGATTCCTTCGACAACGATTACTAGCGCTACAACAGCGACGACCGAAATCCAGCTGGGCGCAATGAGCGCCGCAGCCAGAAACGGGACAAATGCTACGGACCCGTGCCCTCCCCGAGGCAGCTTGTAGAGCATGAAGTGCGAAAGAATCCCCATGCCCGACATGTAGAGCGCCGCCATAATGTCGGCGCTGCTGCTCTCGGGGCTAAGCAGAAATACGCCGGTGCCAGCCAGCATGGCACCGACGGTAACTGCTGCAACGTAGGCATGGGTCCGATTAAACGGCATGGAAGAGAAAAACCCCCGTCCCCAGCATCAGGTCCAAATCTGGAAATCAGACGCAACAAACGCGGTCGTGATCCACTGCGCGAGCGACAGCCAGAGAGACATTTCGCGTCACCTCCCTTCAATGAAGTCGCACCTGGATGGAAACCAGGGCGCTAAATCGGGTTGGCTCCGCTCTTACTTATTTGGCCTTGCCCGCTCGGCTTCGCTCAGCCGAGGATCGGGGGTTTTTTTTCGGAAGTTGGTCGGGAAGTGTAGTTGCTGAACGTTACGCGACTCGGCGGGGTGCCAAGTGCGTCACAGCGCCTGCAATATCCATCGCGCGATCTCTCGCGTTCGGTACTCGCACGTCGGTTACATCGACGAGCTGGCGACGCGACTGCGTGGGCGCGCCTGCCCGATACCTCGATACTGCTCCTACCGGCCCTTCCCCACCCACCTGTTGGTCGCGTCGAGAACTGCCAGGACACTCGCGGTCTCCGCGCTGTCTCTGATCTCGCAGCTGCCAGTAAGGATGGTGCTCTCGCGATCGAGTCGCGCGGATACTCCAACGAACACGAACTCACGCTCGAACGCGTCGATCAGTTTGCAACCATCCAGCGCCAGCACGGCCAGATTCCCTTCGGCTCCCCTCGCGCGCATGATGGCCTGAACGGTCGCGCGAGCCGCCAGTTCGGCGCGCGATCGCTCGGATTCGACACCTTCCGCTTCTCCCATGTATGACTCGTCCCCAGCACGCAGAGTAACGCGGCAGGTGACTCCGTGCGTACGCGATCGCCTGACCTCCACGTCCTCGAAATAGAGCCAGCGATCGAGCGTTGTGGCGACGGATTCGGGGGGTAAAGCCTCCTGCGGCCGGCGAATGTCGAACTCCTTCGGCGGATCTACCGTGGTCGCCACGGAGATCTTCCTGTGATCGACCCGCATCCCGAGGTGCGCAATGAGCGCGCTCTCCACGTTGCGAACGGTCTGCTTCGGGCTCACATCCGCGGTCGTCAGTAGGTGTATCTCCGCTATTGCTCCGGAATCACTAGCTACAATGCGCGCCGCCAGAACTCCGGGAAGTGTCGCGAGGAGCTCCTCGGCTCGTTTTATGGGAAGTACGCTGCCGGCGATTGGCGAAACCGGCGAGGATGGCGTCGGTGCATTGAGGGGCACGGACACTAATCGACCTGCGCTGAACTGGGGAAGTGAACTTGCGGAGGACCGACATCGCAGCGTGGACAGCGCACTCGCGCTACGACGAGGGAGGGCGCCAGCTTCTGTGCCACGACGCCAGCGTGCGTCCAATATTCGCTCTCATGGTCATAAATGCAAGTTGGCTCCCGTCAGAGACCTGGAAGGTTATAGTCCTTTAATTTTCTGTACAAAGTTCGCTCGCCCATTCCCAACATCTTCGCGGCTTTTCTTCGGTTCCCGCGCGCCTCGCGCAACGCCACCTCGATCGCCGCGCGCATTATGTCGTCCATGGTCATACCGGGACGAATGGTCACCTCGTTGGGCGCCAGCTCCTGCTCCCGCGGCTCGATCGCGCCTACGCTGGCCGGCGTAACAGACGACCGCGCTTCCCCCACCCACCGTTCATCCCGGGCGCTGATCTCCTCGCCCCTCGCACCACCGAGCTCCACGCGCTGACGCAACTCCTCCATCTGAAGCTTGAGCTCCACCAGGCTGCGAACTATGAACTCGAGCTCTCTCCCACCCGGCGCCAGACCGGCCGCCTCCTGACGTAATATCGGCGGAACGGGCACGGGGAGAAAACGCGCACTCCCACCCTCGCGTATCTCGCGCGGAATGTCGTCGGCGGTGATCTCGTGCCCCGGTGCCAGGACCACCATGCTCTCCACGAGGTTCTGGAGCTCGCGCACGTTGCCCGGCCACGAGTAGTCTACCAGCAGCTGCATCGCACCCGCTGATATTCCACGGAACGGCCGGTCGTGCAGCGCCGAGAACCGCTTCACGAAGTGGCGCACCAGAAGGGGGATGTCCTCGCGACGTTCGCGCAATGGCGGCAGATATATCGTGAGAACGTTAAGTCGGTAATACAGGTCGGCGCGGAACTCACCCTCCTCCACCTGCGCGCGCAATGGTCGGTTGGTGGCCGCCACTACACGCACGTCCACCTTGAACGGCTGCGACCCACCCACGCGCATCACCTCGCGCTGCTCGAGTACGCGGAGCAGCTTCACCTGCGTCGCGCGGGGCGCCTCGCCGATCTCATCGAGGAAGAGCGTTCCACCCTGTGCAAGCTCGAAGCGGCCAATGCGTCGCTCGGCCGCGCCGGTGAAGGCACCTTTCTCGTGGCCGAACAGCTCACTCTCCAGCAGTGTTTCGGGGAGCGCGCCGATGTTCACCGCTATGAACGGCTTCGCGCGTCTGGGACTGAGCCGGTGTATCGCGCGCGCGACGAGCTCCTTCCCAGTGCCGCTCTCCCCCTCTACGAGAACAGTGCTCGACACGGGAGCCATCTGCTCGATCTTGACCATCACCTCGCGCAGTGCCTCGCTCTCGCCTATCAGGCCGGTCTCCTGCGAGAGGCGTCGGCGATCGAGGATGCGCAGGACTCCTGCGAAGACTTCTTCGATGTCCACCGGCTTCGGATAGACTTCCACGAAGCCGAGCGCGCGGAGTCGCTCGTGCAGCGCTGGATCGGGAACGTCGGCCAGTCCCACTACGGAGGCGCCGTCCCAGAGCTCCCGTTTCGCCAGCTGGATGTTGCCGATGTCGGTGAGACCGCTGGTGAGCACGATGACGTCGGGCTGCTCCCGCGCGATCGCCGCGGGCACGTCGTCCATGGGAGAGACGAGCGCGGTCTCGACACCGGAGGCTTCGAGCCGGGCGTTGAGCCGGACCGCCGGCTCCACGTCCGCCAGCGTGATCATCACCTTCATCGCGAGGCCCCCGGCTCGGCGGCGGTGCGCGGGGCGAAGTGATCGCTCGCGCTGCCACGAAGGATCTCTACCGCGTGCTGGACGATCGGATCGAGCGCTGCGAGCCCATCGCGCACGCCGCCCGGAGAACCGGGAAGGTTCACGACGAGCGAGCGGCCGCGCACGCCCGCGATCCCGCGCGAGAGCGCAGCGCGTGGGAAGCTCTCCAGCGAAGTCACTCGAATTCGTTCGGCGATTCCGGGTGCCTCACGCTCGATCACCGCGCGGGTGGCTTCGGGCGTGGTGTCTCGCGGCGAGAGACCGGTGCCGCCGGTGGTGAGCACCAGATCCACGTCGCCGCTATCGCACCAAGCAACGAGCCGCGCGACTATGTCGGAAGGCTCGTCCGCTACCAGGTCGCGCTTCACGATCGTGTGACCGTGGCGCTCTCCCCACGTCACGATCGCATCGCCGGAAGTATCGGCCCGATCGCCGCGCGCGCCGGCATCGGAGATGGTGAGCACGGCAAGCCGCACCGGACCAGTGGCCGGGAAGGTCCGCGCAGCGGCAGGCCCTCCCGCGCGAGTCACAGGTGCGAGCCCTCCTTGTAGAAGGGAGTCTTCACGACCGTGGCCGGGAGCCGTCTTC
The DNA here is from genome assembly GCA_035688075.1 of Gemmatimonadaceae bacterium. Classification (GTDB taxonomy): domain Bacteria; phylum Gemmatimonadota; class Gemmatimonadetes; order Gemmatimonadales; family Gemmatimonadaceae; genus JADGGM01. The sequence continues at coordinate 11,685 of DASSNL010000280.1, read as the reverse complement.
CCCGAATCTCGACCTCGAACGTGGTTCCCTCCGTGGCTGCCGCGCGTGGGAGATAGCAGGTGCCGATCGGGATGCCGAGCGATGGACTCACCGTGCCGCTCAGCACCGTCCCGACGTTTTCGCCCTGGTAGTAGACAGGATAGCCGTGGCGCGGGAAGGCGCGCTCACCGATGGTGAAGCCCACGAGCTTGCGCTCGAGCCCTTGCTCCTTGAGACGGACCACCGCATCGCGTCCCACGAAGTCGCCCTTCTTGAGCTTCACCACCCAGCCCATGTTCGCCTCGAGCGGCGAGGTGGTGTCGTCGATGTCGTTGCCGTAGAGCGCCATCCCCATCTCGAGCCGGAGCGAGTCACGCGCGCCGAGTCCGGCGGGTGTGACCTTGCCGCTCGCGAGGAGCGCATCCCAAAGCGTGCGCGCGTCGGCCGCGTCGATGTACAGCTCGAACCCATCTTCGCCGGTGTAGCCCGTGCGCGAAATGATGGCCCTCACACCCGAGACCGTGCCCTCGGCAAAGTGATAGTAGCCGATGGACGACAGGTCCGAGCCGGTAAGCGGCTGGAGGATGCTCGCGGTTTCGGGACCCTGCAGCGCGAGCAGCGCGACCTCGCTGCTGATGTCCTTCAACGTGCATTCGAAGCGATCGACGAAGCGCGCTATGTGCTCGTAGTCCTTCGCGCGATTGGACGCGTTCACGACCATCATGATGTGATCGTCGAAGCGGTAGACGAGGCAGTCGTCTTCGATCGTTCCGCGCTCGTTGAGGATGGCGGAGTACTGGACTTGCCCTATCTCGAGTGCCGCGACGTCGTTGGAGGTCACGTAGTTCACGAAGTCCACGGCCCCCGGCCCACGGATCTCGAACTCGCCCATGTGGCTCACGTCGAAGATTCCGGCTCCGCCTCGGACGGCGTTGTGTTCCGCCGTTATCCCCGTCGGATACTGCACGGGCATGTCGAAGCCCGCGAAGGGTGCCATCTTGGCGCCCAGCTCGACGTGGACGTCATGGAGGGGTGTCCGCTCGAGCTGCTGGGGGGTGGTGGCCTGCTCCATCTGCTTGTCGCTCCAGGGAATCGGGTTCAGCCCGTTCAGCGATTCTGGAGCGCGCGGCCTGTTGCCCTCCGCCCTCCTCCCACGGGCCTGTCGGTCCCTGAATATGCCCGAATGGCAGGTGGAGGGGGAGGGGGAGAGGGGAGAGCAGAAAGCAGAGAGCAGAAAGCAGTGAACTACCAGGGTTCGGAACTACAGGGTTCAGGGTTCAGTGACTACCTCGGGGTCGAGATCCCGACCGCCGGGCAGTTCCTGAACCCTGAACCCTGAACCCTCTAGCCGTTCCTGCTTTCTGCTCTCTGCTTTCTCCCCCTCCCCCTCCCCCTCCTGTCCGGTGAACTATCCCAGCCTCTCGCCACCCATGAGCACGGCCATGATCGCCTTCTGAACGTGCAGACGGTTCTCGGCTTCGTCCCACACGCGGCTCTGGGGGCCGTCTATCACGGCTGCGGCTACTTCCTCGCCGCGGTGTGCGGGGAGGCAGTGGAGGAAGATTGCGCCGGAGTTGGCGCGGCTCATGAGATTCTCGTCCACCTGGTAGCCTGCGAAGGCGGCTTCGCGCTTGGCCTGCTCCTCCTCCTGTCCCATTGACGCCCAGACATCGGTGTTCACGACATCCGCGCCGCGAACCGCCTCCGCAGGATCGCGCACGACCTGCACCTTCGCGCACTGCTGCGCGCGGGCCAGAATCGCGGGATCGGGATCGTACCCCTCGGGGCACGCCAGCGCGAGCTGGAAGCCGAGCCGATACGCGGCGTTGATCCAGGAGTTGGCCATGTTGTTGCCGTCGCCCACCCACGCGATCCTCTTCCCTTCCCAGCCGCCGAGCTGCTGGCGCACGGTAAGAAGGTCGGCCAGGATCTGACAGGGGTGCAGGAGGTCGGTGAGTCCGTTGATCACCGGCACGTCGGCGTACTCGGCCAGCTCCTCGACCTCAGCGTGCGCGAAGGTGCGGATCATGATCCCGTCGACGTAGCGCGAGATGACGCGCGCAGTGTCGGCGATCGGCTCGCCGCGGCCGAGCTGTACGTCGCGTGGCGAAAGGAAGAGCGCGTGACCGCCAAGCTGCCAGGTGCCTACCTCGAAGGATACTCGCGTGCGCGTGGACGACTTCATGAAGATCATCGCGAGCGACTTGCCGGCGAGCGGCTTCGCCGTGTAACGGCCGGTGCGCATCGCCTCGGCGAGGTCGAAGAGCGCGTGGAGCTCGGCGGTCGTGAAGTCGGGGATCGCGAGGAAGTCGCGGTGCGTTCGGGCGCTCGAGGCGGGGGACTTGGAAGTTGGCATGCGGATAGTGTAATGGTTCTGGAAGAGGGAGCTCGGAATTGGTAGTGTATCAGGGGACGGGCGCTCGTCGCCAGAGAAATCGGGCCACAGCCGCCCGGATGAACGTTAGCATACTCCGAACGCTCGGCAATGGTGAAGCATTTCCTCCCGATACTGTCAGCAGTGCTCTTCGCGATGAGCGTGTCGCACGCGCGCGCTCAGCACGACCCGAGTGCCGATACGAGCGTCAGCGTGCACGACTCCGTAGCGCGGGAGCAAGCCCCTCCGCTCGCGCCACGCAGCGTCTGGCACCCGGCGTTCAGCGTCTGGGTCGGCACGGCGCAGCACTCCGCGTTCAAGACCCGAATCGGGTCGCCCATGTACCGGGACCTGTACATCGTGGGAGTACGCGCGGCATGGCCCATCGCCACCGGCGCGGGCGATGCATTCCAGTACTTCGTGGATGTCATCCCGGTGGTGATGACGACGGACATGCCGGATTACTCGAAGCTGGACGGTTGCCTGCCCGGCTGGTTCTGCCCGCGGGCGCGCCCGATTCCACACACTGTATACGGCACCGGGCTTTCACCGCTCGGCTTCTCGCTCAGGATCCTGAAGGTAGGCAGGGTGCGCCTCTCGACCGAGGCGAGCGGAGGATTCCTCTGGTTCACTCGCCCCGTACCGGATCCGGATGCCACACGCTTCAACTTCACCGCGGCGGGCGGAGCCACGCTCGAAGTGAGGCTCGCGGCCAACCGCTCGGCCCGCGTGATGTACCTCTACCATCACACATCGAACGGTGGACGCGGCCTGGTGAATCCCGGGCTGAACTCCCAGGTCATCGCACTCGGAATGGACTGGCGGCGCTGACCGGACGCTTGTCACGTGCTCACCAGGCGCCCGCGGACCAGGCGGGGCCTACAGGATGTACTTCCTGAGATCCTCGTCGTTCGCGATCTCGCGGAGACGCTCGCGCACCACTGCCCCATCGATCTCGATCGGTGCGCGACCGCGATCGGGTAGATCGTAGAGCACGTCCTCGAGAAGCGAGGACATGACCGTGTGCAGCCTGCGCGCGCCGATGTTCTCCATGCGGTCGTTAACCATGCCGGCGATTCGCGCGATCTCCGCTATCGCGTCGTCGGTGAAGGTGAGCGACGCGCCCTCGGCCGCCACGAGCGCCGTGTACTGCTTGGTCAGCGCGTTCTCCGGCTCGGTCATGATGCGCACGAAGTCCGCCTCGGAAAGCGACTTGAGCTCCACACGGATCGGGAAGCGCCCCTGCAGCTCCGGAATCAGGTCACTGGGCTTCGACACGTGGAACGCACCGGCGGCGACGAAGAGGATGTGGTCGGTCTTGACCATTCCGTATTTCGTCTGGACGTTGGAGCCCTCCACGATCGGAAGGAGGTCGCGCTGCACGCCCTCGCGCGACACGTCGGGGCCGCCCTGCTGCCCGCGCGCGCCGGCCACCTTGTCGATCTCGTCGAGGAAGATGATCCCCATCTTCTGCACCCGCTCGAGTGCATCGGTGGTGACGTCTTCCATGTCCACGAGCTTCTCGAGCTCCTGATCCAGCAGGATGCGCCGCGCCTCGGAGACCTTCACCGTACGGGTCTTGGTGCGCTTCGGCATCATCTCCTGCAGCATCTCGGTGAAGTTCTCGATCCCCTCGGGCGCTCCCTGCGGGACGAGCATGTCGAGCATGGGGCCGCCGCTCTGCGTGACCTCGACTTCTACCTCGCGGCTCTCGAGCTGACCGTCGCGAAGAAGCTGCCGGAGCTTCTCGCGCGTGCGCTGGTGACGCTCCGCTACCGCGTCGTTGTCGGCGTCGCGCGAAATCTCGCCCGTGGGCGAGACCACGAAGTGTCCGGCGCTGCTTCCTCCACCTGGCGCACCCGTACCGCCGCGCGCCGAGCCAGATGCACTCGCACCAACGCCAGCCGGGGCCCGGGCGCCGCTCGCAGCGGCGCCCGCACCAGACACTGACGACGCGGCGCCATCTCCCTGCTTGGGTGGCGGGAGGAGCAGATCGAGGAGACGCTCGTCGACCTTCTCCTGCGCGAGATCCTCGACCTCGTTCTCGCGCTCGTTGCGCACCATGTCTATGGCGCTCTCCACCAGGTCGCGCACCATCGACTCGACGTCGCGACCCACGTAGCCAACCTCGGTGAACTTCGACGCCTCGACCTTGATGAACGGCGCGCCCGCGAGTCGCGCGAGGCGGCGCGCTATCTCGGTCTTACCGACGCCGGTGGGGCCGATGAGGATTATGTTGTTCGGCGAGATCTCCTCACGCATCTCCTCGCTCGCCTGCTGGCGGCGCCAGCGGTTGCGGAGGGCGATGGCCACGGCCTTCTTCGCCTCGGCCTGTCCCACTATGTATCTGTCCAGCTCGGCCACAATCTGGCGGGGTGTGAGATCCGCCAGACGACCGATCGCCTGCTGAGTACGATTGGATGCCATTATCCCTGATTCACAGCTCGAGCACGGTGATGTTGGTGTTCGTGTAGATGCAGATCTCGCCGGCGATGGTCAGTCCCTTTCGCACGATTTCCGGCGCGGGGAGCGTAGAGTGCTCGAGCAGTGCCCGTGCCGCCGCGAGCGCGAAGGAGCCGCCGGAGCCGATCGCCAAGATCCCGTCGTCGGGCTCGATTATGTCGCCGGTGCCGGAGAGGACGAAGCCATGCTCGCGATCCATGACCGCAAGAAGCGCTTCCAACCGACGAAGCACGCGGTCGCTGCGCCAGTCCTTGGCCAGCTCCACCGCGGCGCGGGAGAGATTCTCGGGGTAGCGCTCCAGCTTCTCCTCGAACTTCTCGAAGAGCGTGAACGCGTCGGCGGCCGCCCCGGCGAAGCCGGCTACGACCTTGCCGCCCTTGAGCATGCGCACCTTCTGCGCGTTCGACTTCATCACCGTCTGGCCGACGCTCACCTGGCCGTCGCCGCCGAGCGCCACTTTGCCGTTTCTGCGGACACCCAGGATAGTGGTGGCCCGCACTTCTGGTAGCTTGTAGGACATGTAGGAAGATACCCGCTCGGCCCGTGTAGTCACAGAGATACGCACAGTGCGACCAGGGCGCGGGCGACTCAGCGCGTACGCGCTGCGCTCCGGCGCTGGCAGCACGCGGCGGCTACGCCCGCGGATGCGCCTTCGCGTAGATGGACTTGAGTCGTTCCACGCTGGTGTGCGTGTAGATCTGCGTGGTGGAGATCGACGCGTGGCCGAGCAGCTCCTGCACGGCGCGGAGGTCGGCGCCCGCGTCCAGCAGGTGCGTGGCGAAGGTGTGGCGCAGCGAGTGAACGCTGAGCCCGGCCTCCTCGTCTATCTGCGCGAGGAAGGCGCTCACCGCGCTCTGCACAGCGCGCACACCGATCCGCTTCCCCGTGCGGCCCAGGAAGAAGGCGACGCGATCCACCTTGCCGCCTAGCGCGCGGCCGAGCTCGTCGCGCTTCGCTTCGTAGTTGCGGAGCGCGAGCACGGCGTGATCACCCACGGGGATTATCCGCTCCTTCCTTCCCTTCCCACGCACCTTCACCTGTTGCGAGAGGAGATCGATATCGATGCGGTTGATGCCTGCCAGCTCGGAGAGGCGCATCCCGGTGGAGTAGAAGAGCTCGAGGATGGCGAGGTTGCGCACGTCCACGAAGCGCCCCTCCCAGGCGCGCACTTCGGCCATCTGGAAGAGAAGATCTATCTGCGCGCGGTCGAGGTAGGCGGGGAGATACTTCTCGAGCTTCGGCGACGACACGCCGCGCGCGGGATTGGCTTCCACCATCTCGTTGCGGTGCATGAAGCGATAGAAGCTGCGCACCGCCGAGAGCGAGCGAGCGATGGAGCGCTTCGAGAGACCGCGACGAGCGAGGTGGCCCATGAAGCCGCGCATCGCAAGACGGTCAACGCCCTCCCAGCTCCACCCCTCCGCGCCGTAGTAGCCGGAGAGAAACTCCACGAAGCTCGTCAGATCGCGGCGGTAGGCGAGGACGGTGTTCGGAGAATCGTCGCGCTCCTTCTCGAGGTACTCGAGGAAGGAGTCCACATCGCTGCCGTACGATTCGCCGTTCCCGGCCGCGCCGCTCACAGAATCGCTGCGCTGAGGTCGTGCTCCTCCCGCCAGCGGCGCATGTCAGCCAGCGCGCGCTCGGCGAGGAGCTCGCGTTTGCGGCGCTTGTCGCGCACCCGCTCGCCCAGTTCATCGAGCAGGCCGAAGTTCGCGTTCATCGGCTGGAAGTGCGCGGGGTCGGCCTCGCGCAGGTAGCGATAGAGGCCGCCCAGCATCGTGGTCGGTGGCGGTACGACCGGCTCCACGCCGTCGACCATGCGGGCGAGATTCAGTCCCGCGAGGAGCCCGGTCGCGCTGCTCTCGGTGTACCCCTCGACCCCGGTGATCTGGCCGGCGAAGAGGACGGTCGGATCGTCGCGCAGTGAGAGATGCGACGAGAGAGCCGAGGGCGTATTGATGTACGAGTTCCGGTGGATCGATCCGAAGCGGAGGAAATCCGCGTTCTGCAGACCGGGAATCATGCGCACTATGCGCTGCTGCTCCGGGATGCGGAGGCGGGTCTGGAAGCCGACGATGTTCCACATCTGCCCCGCCCTGTCCTCGCGACGGAGCTGCACCACCGCCCACGCTTCGCGCCCGGTGCGAGGATCGTGCAGCCCAACGGGCTTGAGCGGTCCGAAGCGGAGCGTCTCGCGCCCACGGCGCGCCATCTCCTCCACCGGCATGCACCCCTCGAAGTAGGGTACCTCGTCGAAGTCGTGCCCCTGGTGCTGGTCAGCGTGGATGAGCGCGTCGATGAACTGCTCGTACTGCTCCCGGTCGAAGGGGCAATTGAGGTACGATCCCTCGGCGCCCTCCTCGAGGTCCATGGTCTCCTTCCCGTAGCGGGACGCCGCGAAAACGATCGACTCGTCGATCGATTCGCGCGAAACGATGGGCGCGATGGCGTCGTAGAAGGCGAGCGAGGCCGCGCCGAGCCGTTCGCGGATGGACTCGGCGAGCGCATCGGAGGTGAGCGGACCGGTGGCGATGATAGCCGGCGACGGGAGCTCCCTCACCTCGCCTCGCTCCACCGTTATGCGCGGGTGAGAGCTGATGCGCTCGTCCACCGCGCTGGAAAAGACATCGCGATCCACCGCGAGCGCCGTCCCGCCCGGCACGCGCGCCCGGTCGGCCGCCCAGAGGATGAGCGACCCCAACGCGCGCATCTCCTCCTTGAGGAGTCCGTGCGCGTTGGTCGTCTCTGTACTCTTGAAGGTGTTGGAGCAGACGAGCTCGGCCAGCCGATCCGTCTTGTGCGCTGGCGTCCCTTTCACCGGCCGCATCTCGCGCACGACGACATCGTGCCCTCTCTCAGCGAGCTGCCACGCCGCCTCGCTCCCCGCGAGGCCACCGCCGATGATCGATATCCTCATAGCGGAAGTATAGTGCATGAGGAAAGCAGACGGCAGAAAGCAGAAAGCAGGAACTGCTCTTGGGAAGAGTGCTCTCCCTGAAGGCCGTTCCTGCTTTCCGCTGTCTGCTTTCTGCCTTCTTTCTACGACGCCGCCATCTCCGCGACGGGCGCTGCCTCCACATCCCACTCGTTTCCGCACTTCAGGCACTTGCGGAATTCGCCGCGGGCCTTGGTGGACTTGGCTTCGGCGCCTTCGAAGCCGCACTCGGGGCAGCGTTCGAGGACGGGCTTGTTCCAGGCGATGAAGTCGCACGCGGGGTGGTTGGCGCAACCGTAGAACGGGCGGCCTCCCTTCTTGGAGCGGAGCTGGATTATATCGCCGCCGTCCTTGGGGCATTTGACGCCGGTCGGGAGCGCCCGAGTGCCGCGGCACTTGGGGAAGCGGCTGCAGCCCAGGAACTGACCAGAGCGGCCCTGGCGGATCACCATCGGCGCGCCGCACTCCTGGCAGATCTCATCGGTGGGGATCGCCGGCTTCTTGTCGCGGCCCAGCGGACGGGTGTAGTCGCACTCCGGGCGGTTCTCGCAGGCCAGGTACGGTCCAAAGATACCGCCCTTGGCCACGAGGCGGCCGCCGTCCTTGGGGCAGCGCTCGGTCTCGAGCATCGTGAGGTCGTGCGCGCGCCCGATGAGATCTTCTATGTCGGCCTTGCCGAGCGATTCGGCGAAGGGCTCGTAGAAGTCTTCCAGGACTCCGCGCCAGCTCAGCGCTCCCTCCTCGATCTTGTCGAGCTCCCCCTCCATGCTGGAAGTGAAGGCCACGTTGAAGATGTCGGGGAACTGGTGGACCATGATCTTCGCCACGGTCTCGCCGAGCGGCGTGGGAGTGAAGCGGCGCTGCTCGAGGAGCACGTAGTGGCGGTCGGCCAGCACGGAAATGATGGACGCGTACGTGGACGGCCGGCCGATGCCGAGCCGCTCGAGCTCCTTCACCAGACTCGCCTCACTGTAGCGCGGGGGCGGCTCGGTGAAGTGCTGCCGCGGGATGATCTCCCTGACCGGGACGTCTTCCTTCGGCACCAGCACCGGGAGCGCCTGCTCGTCTTCCAGTGCACGTCCGTCGCCTTCTTCGTGGGCCTCTCTGTACAGGGTGAGGAAGCCCTCGAACTTGATGATGCTTCCGGTCGAGCGGAAAAGGTACTTGCCGAGGTCGAAGTCCACCGTGGTGGTATCGAACACGGCCGGTGCCATCTGCGACGCCATGAAGCGCTTCCAGATAAGCTCGTAGAGCTTGTACTGGTCGGCTGATAGAAACTTCTTGATGTGCTCCGGGCGGCGCGATGGATCGGTGGGCCGGACCGCCTCGTGGGCGTCCTGGGTGTTCGCCTGACCCGCCTTTCCGTAGAGGCGCGGGCCGGACGCCAGGTAGTCTTCGCCGAAGAGCGAGCGGAGGTAGTCCCTCGCCTGCCCTGCGGCGCTCTCGGCGATGCGCGTGGAGTCCGTACGCATGTAGGTGATGAGGCCCACCGCGCCCTCCGGACCCAGGTCCACGCCCTCGTAGAGCATCTGCGCCACGCGCATGGTGCGCTTGGAGCCGAAGCCGATCTTCTTGGCCGCCTCCTGCTGCATCGTGCTCGTCGTGAAGGGCGCAGCGGGGTTCTTGCGACGCTCGCGGCGCCGGACGTCGGTAACCGTGAACGTCTTGCGTCCCTCGAGATCGGCGAGGATGGCCTTCGCCTGGCTCTCGTTGGAGATCTCCGGCTTCTTTCCTTCGATCTGATGGAGCTTGGCGGTAAAGCGCTGCTTCTCCTTCTCAAGAAGCGCCTCGACCGTCCAGTACTCGACCGGCTTGAACGCACGGATCTCGCGTTCGCGCTCGACGATCAGGCGGAGCGCCACGGTCTGGACGCGGCCCGCGGAGAGTCCCTTCTTGACCGTCTTCCAGAGGAGCGGGCTGGCCTTGTAGCCGACCAGGCGGTCGAGCACTCGGCGCGCCTGCTGCGCCTCCACCTTCTTCTCGTCTATGGAGGTGGCGTTCCGGATCGCTTTCTGGACCGCGTCGCGGGTGATCTCGTGGAACATCACCCGCTGGATCGGCGCTCCGTTGCGTTGCTTGATGCTCTCGGAGACGTGCCAGGCGATCGCCTCTCCCTCGCGGTCAGGGTCGGTGGCGAGGTAGATACGCGAGGCCACCTTCGCGGCGCTCTTGAGCTCCGCGAGAGTCTTCTCCTTGCCCGGGACGGTGACGTAGGTGGGCTTGAAGCCGTGCGCCACGTCGATGCCGAGCCCCTTGGCGGGGAGATCACGGACGTGACCGACCGTAGCCCGGACCCGGTAGTCGGGGCCGAGGTACTTGCCGATCGTTTTCGCTTTTGCGGGCGACTCCACGATGACCAGCGACTTCCCCGCGCCGTTCCCGTACTCCTCCGGGGGCGCGGCCTGGACGGCACGGTTGCCGTTCGCTCCGCGCGCGGAGCGAGTAGTGGCCGACTTGGCCCGGGCAGTGCCGCGCGCCTTGCTTCGCGGGGCGGCGCTCTTCCGGGCCGTGGTCTTCTTCGTGGTCTTGCTCGCTGTCTTCTTCTTGGCTGCCATATGATCAGTGAACCGTCACGTTGTCGCCGTTCAATCCATCATCCATGAATCCAGCGCCTTCCATGAGTACGCGTAAATCGTCCAGCGCGATTCGCCCGTCGATCTGGGCGAGAGCGCGGTCGATGACGTGCTCCAGCTCGGCCGGATTGAGCAGCCCTGCGCCGCTCATCGCGATGAGGTGGCCCCAAGCGTCGGGCGCAAAGCGCCCCCGCTCGTGCGGGCCAAGGATGCGAAATGTCACCGGTTGATCGAATCCCCCGGCACGTGGCCGGATAAAGCCGTCACCAATGTAAACCGTTCCGCGGCTCGGACCGCCACCAAAGCATCGCCGGCTGGACCAACTCGACGCGGGAAGCGGACTCCATTTCGGACGGCGCCGGGAGTGGAGAAGTGGATCGTACTCATCAAAGCTATCGCCCCCCGGAAGCGGGTGCAAGACGCATTATTGATGATATAACGTGTTGTAAATCAATATGTTCCACATCCACGACGTGATCCGCGAGGAGGTATCTGGCCTCCCTTTTAACCAGCAGTTCCCGGAGCTCCGCGAGCGGGTCGGGAGCGCTCAGGAGGGGTCTCAGGGAGCGAGAATGGCCCATCCTCTCGAGTACGACTTCCGGGGATGCGCGAAGGTAAACCAGAACCCCCGGCGGCCGGAGGAGTTCCAGGGCGCCGGGGATTGCGATCCACCCACCGCCGGGCGCGAGGACCATCCCTGCCGCCGCAGCCAGCTCCCTGGTCAGATCGAGCTCCAAGGCGCGGAAGGCAGGCTCCCCTTTCGTACGAAAGAGCTCGGCGACCGAGCACCCCGCCCGTCTTTCGATCTCCTGGTCGAAGTCCAGAAACCTCCGCCCCAGCCCCTCGGCCACCGCCTCCCCCACCGTCGACTTCCCGGAGCCCGGGAGGCCGGTGAGGATCAGATGCGGGGGGCCAGGATGTTGTGACTGGGGCACGCAGCTAGTGGGCGGGTCGGTGAATGCGGGGTCGGGACCGGACTATAGTAACGGGCGGGACAGTTCGGGTGGAGAGGTGTGGGTGGTCTTGCTGCATCTCGGCAGCATGGTTCATCGCGCGGACCTGCGGACGCGGAGGTCGCGGAGGGGACCGAGAGGACGCGGAGAACGCCTTTGAGCGCTGGAATCACTGTAGCTGGACAGGCTCCTTCTCCGAACCCGACCTCCTTGAACTACGAAAAAGGGAGAACGGCAAGAGAGAGGCAAGGAGGTAAGGAGAAAGGCTTAGAGCGGTTCCGGCTTCAGTTGGCAGAGAGAGCATAGCCGCAATGGGTGAAGTAGCCCCTGGCATCGGATGCGGTTATCGCCTGGAGTGCAGGAGTGATGGCTGCCACGAGTGCTTCCTTCGTCCTCGCGGCCAGAGTT